>CAIUQW010000056.1 GCA_903901395.1 uncultured Chlorobiales bacterium
ATTCGAACTTCTGACCTCTACCGTGTCAAGGTAGCGCTCTAACCAACTGAGCTAACCGCCCATCTGAGAAGGCCCTAATATAGGACTTTCTCTTTTGAATCCAAACAGTTTTTATGCGGTCAGGCGCTCTTTTCCATCTTTTTTATGGTACACCGGGCCAGTCGTTTTCTCGATGGTTTCGGGGGTGATGACGCACTTCTGCACATCCTTGAGCGTCGGAAGTTCGAACATGATGTCGATCATGACGTTCTCCAGCACGGAGCGCAGGGCGCGAGCGCCGGTGCCGCGGTCGATGGCGATTTCGACCACGCGGTCGAGCGCTTCATCCGTGAATTCAAGCTCCACACCGTCCATCTCGAAGAGGCGCTTGTACTGCTTGACGAGCGCGTTTTTCGGCTCGACGAGGATGTTGCGCAATGCGGTGGCGTCGAGCGGTTCGAGCGCCGACATGACGGGCAGGCGTCCGATGAACTCGGGAATGAGGCCGTAATCGTGCAGGTCGTCCTGCGTGACGAGCTTGAGTATCTCGGGATCGTAGCCGGTCTGCTTGTGCTTGACCTTGGAGCCGAAGCCCATCGATGATTTGGAGACGCGGCGGGCGATGATCTTGTCGAGTCCTTCGAATGCTCCTCCGCAGATGAAAAGGATATTCTTGGTGTTGATGTTGATCAACTGCTGCTCCGGGTGCTTGCGTCCGCCTTTCGGGGGCACGCCGACCACTGACCCTTCGAGAATCTTGAGCAGCGCCTGCTGGACGCCCTCGCCGGAAACGTCGCGCGTGATGGAGACGTTGGCTGATTTGCGAGCGATCTTGTCGATCTCATCAACATAGATGATGCCGCGCTCGGCGCGTTCGAGGTTGAAGTCGGAGGCGTGCAGAAGCCGCGCGAGAATGGTCTCCACGTCGTCGCCCACGTAGCCTGCCTCGGTGAGCGAGGTGGCGTCGGCAATGGTGAAGGGCACTTCGAGCAGGTTGGCAAGAGTCTGCGCGAGCAGCGTTTTGCCGGTGCCGGTGGGGCCGATGAGCAGGATGTTGCTCTTTTCAATCACCACGTCGTCCTCGGACGACCACTCGTGCGAATCGATCCTCTTGTAATGGTTGTAGACCGCCACAGCAAGCGACTTTTTAGCTGAATCCTGACCGATGACATACTGGTCGAGTGCCTCCTTGATATTGACGGGACTCTTCAGGCGCGGCTGGAAAGCGGGTTCTGCGGCTTTGTCGGGATGACGAATGGCGCTGATCTCCTTGCGCAGGATTTCAACCGAACTGAGAATGCAGCGGTCGCAGATGAAGGCTCTCGGCCCGGCGACCATGCTGTTGACCTCCTGGCTGGTTCTGCCGCAGAAGGAGCAGACTACCGGCGGTTCCGATCCGTAGCTTTTCCTTCCGCCGTTCTGTCCTTTGCGCGGCTCTTTGTCTTTGATCATGTGGTAACGTTAACTTGTCTCTTCATAATCCCATGCGGGCGAGGCTGTCGAGCACGTGCTGGATCATCATGCTGAGGCGCGGATGCTCCTCTTCGAAGTGTTCGACGGCTTCGCTCATGCGCTCCGTCAGGCTCTCGTCGCTGGCAGCTTCATCGCCGTCATCGACGAGCTTCGAGATATCCTCCTTCAGGGTGGCGAGCACCTCGCCGGTCTTTTCATCGACCGATCCGATCTGGCCAAGCTCCTCGTGCAGGGTTTCGAGCAGTTCTCTCAGTTTTTGCTGTTCCATAAACGTATTCGGATTTTTCAGCCTTTATTCTTCACTTCAAACATTGCCAGTTGCAGATTCGTTCACGGCAGGCTGGTGCTGCCCATCAGGAAACGGTCGCACTCTCTGGCGGCAGCGCGTCCTTCGTTGATCGCCCACACCACGAGGCTCTGGCCACGGCGGGCGTCACCCGCGGCGAAGATCTTTTCGACGCTGGTCTGGTAGTTTTTCTCGCTGGCCTTGACATTGCTGCGGCTGTCCTGTTCGACGCCGAGCGATTCGAGAAGCTGCGCTTCCGGCCCGAGGAAGCCCATCGCGAGCAGCACGAGGTCTGCCGGGATGATCTCTTCGCTTCCGGCAACCGGCACAGGAATGGTGCGCCCCTCCTGCTTCAGCCACTCGACCTGCGAGACCTCGATGGCAGAGAGCTGTCCGTTCTCGCCGATGAATTTCTTGGTCATCATGAGATAGCGGCGCGGATCCTCGCCCTGAACGGCGGCTGCCTCCTCCTGGCCGTAATCGACCTTGAAGACCTTCGGCCATTCAGGCCACGGGTTGTCCTCCTGGCGAAAGTTGGCTGGTTTCGGCATGATTTCGAGCTGGATCACGCTCTTGCATCCCTGGCGCAGCGAGGTGGCAACGCAGTCGGTGCCGGTGTCGCCGCCGCCAATCACCACCACATCCTTGCCTTTTGCGGAGAGCGCCGGTTCAGCGCCATTGAGCACGGATTTGGTGCTGGAACGGAGGAACTCCATCGCGTAGTGGATACCCGCAAGCTCGCGTCCTTCGGCAGCGAGGTCGCGCGGGTTGGTCGCGCCGGTGCAGAGCACCACGGCGTCGAACTCCGACATCAGCTTGTCGGCAGGATAGTTCACGCCAACTTCACTGCTGGTGACAAACTCCACGCCCTCGGCGGTCATGAGATCGACGCGGCGCTGAACCACGGCCTGCTTGTCGAGCTTCATGTTCGGGATGCCGTACACGAGCAGGCCGCCGATGCGGTCATCACGCTCGAAGACCGTGACCGAGTGGCCCGCCTTATTGAGCTGGTCGGCGGCTGCGAGGCCCGACGGGCCGGAACCCACGACCGCCACCTTTTTGCCGGTGCGGACGGCGATCTGCTTCGGCTCGACCCACCCTTCGGCGAAGGCGTGTTCGATGATCGAGCACTCGATATTCTTGATCGTGACCGGCGGCTGGATGATGCCGAGCACGCAGGAGCCTTCGCACGGCGCGGGGCAGACGCGGCCCGTGAACTCCGGGAAGTTGTTGGTCTTCATCAGCCGGTCGTAAGCATCGCGCCAGAAGCCGCGATAGACATGATCATTCCACTCGGGAATGAGGTTGTGAATCGGGCAGCCTGTGGTCATGCCGCCGAGCATGATGCCCGAGTGGCAGAACGGGGTGCCGCAATCCATGCAGCGCGCCCCCTGATCGGCGAGTTGCTCCGGCGTCATCTCCTCGTGAAACTCCTGCCAGTCCTTTATTCTCTCCAGAGGCTCCCTGTCTGCGGGAAGGGTCCTCCGGTACTCCATGAATCCTTTCAGTTTACCCATTGTATCGTAATGCGTTGCAGTTTAGTTCCCCGAGACCCTGGACGGATCGTGCACGTTCTTCTCGAAGGCGGCCATGACGGCATCGTCGCCGGTCAGGCCCATCGCTTCGACCTCTTTCATCGCCTCGACGGCGCGTTTGTAGTCGTTCGGCAGCACCTTGACGAAACGCTGTGATGCGTTCGGCCACGTCGCGAGAAGGCCCGACGCGAGATCGCTGCCGGTCGTTGCCGCGTGCTGCTCGATCTTCGAGCGGAGCCATTCGAGTTCATCCTCGCCTTCGACCGCCGAGAGCGATACCATTTCAAGGTTGCAGCGTCCGGCGAACGCGCCATCGACGTCGTAGACGTAGGCCACGCCGCCCGACATGCCCGCCGCGAAGTTGCGGCCCGTCTTGCCGAGAATGAGCACCTTGCCGCCGGTCATGTACTCGCAGCCATGGTCGCCCACCGACTCGACAACCGCCTCCATGCCGCTGTTGCGCACACAGAAGCGCTCGCCCGCCATGCCGCGAATGAACGCCTCGCCGGAGGTCGCGCCGTAAAAGGCCACGTTGCCGACAATGATGTTCTCCTCCGGCCTGAAGGTGGAGGATTTGTGCGGATAGGCGATAATCCTGCCGCCGGAAAGACCTTTGCCGATGTAGTCGTTGGCGTCGCCCATCAACTCGATGGTCATCCCTTTCGGGATGAACGCGCCGAGACTCTGGCCCGCCGAACCGATGAATTTGAGGTGGATGGTGTCATCCGGAAGTCCCTTGCTGCCCCATGCCTTGGTAACCGCATGGCCGACGATGGTGCCCGCGACGCGATTGATATTCTTGATCGGCAGCGTGGTCGAAACCTTCTCGCCACGCTTGATGGCCGGCTCGCAGATGGTCATGAGAACGCGCATATCGAGGCTCTCTTCGATGCCGTGATCCTGCTTCGCCGTGCAATATGCGGTGTCAGTCTCGCCGATATCGATCTGGTGCAGCATCTTGGAGAGATCGACTCCCTTGGCTTTCCAGTGATCGATGGTGCGCGAGGTGGCAAGCAGATCGGTGCGGCCCACAAGGTCATTCAGCTTGCGGATGCCGAGCTTGGCCATGTACTCGCGCACGCCCTCGGCGAGGAAGCGCATGAAGTTCTCGACATGCTCCGGCTTGCCCTTGAAGTTCTTGCGAAGTGCCGGATTCTGCGTCGCAATGCCGACTGGGCAGGAGTCATCCTGGCAGCAGCGCATCATGATGCATCCCATCACGACGAGGCCGGTGGTGGCGAAACCGAACTCCTCCGCGCCGAGCATGGCCGCGATGACGATGTCACGCGCGGTCTTGAGCTGGCCGTCCGCCTCGATGACGATCCGGCTGCGCAGGTTGTTGAGCATGAGCGTCTGGTGCGTTTCGGCCAGACCAAGCTCCCACGGCATACCGGCGTGCATGATGCTCGAAATTGGCGAAGCGCCGGTGCCGCCGTCGTGGCCGCTGATGAGCACCACGTCGGCGTGAGCCTTCGCGACGCCCGCCGCGATGGTGCCGACGCCGACCGTCGAGACCAGTTTGACGTTGATACGCGCCGATGGATTGGCGTTCTTGAGATCGAAGATCAGCTGCGCCAGATCCTCGATGGAATAAATATCGTGGTGCGGCGGCGGCGAAATCAGCCCGACGCCGGGGGTCGAGTGGCGGGTTTTGGCAACCCACGGATAGACCTTCGTGCCCGGAAGCTGGCCGCCCTCGCCGGGCTTTGCGCCTTGGGCCATCTTGATCTGAATCTCCTCGGCGTTGGTCAGGTACTCGCTGGTGACGCCGAAACGGCCAGAGGCAACCTGCTTGATGGCCGACATGCGGCTGTCGCCGTTGGCGTCGCGCACGAAGCGCTCCGGATCCTCGCCACCCTCGCCGGTGTTGCTCTTGCCGCCAAGGCGGTTCATCGCGATGGCGAGCGTCTCGTGCGCCTCCTTGCTGATCGAGCCGTAAGACATCGCGCCCGTCTTGAAGCGTTTGACGATGGACTCGACCGGTTCGACCTCGTCAATGGAGATCGGCTTCTCGGAGAAGCGAATATCCATCAGGCCACGAATCGTGCAGTAGTGCTCGCTCTGGTTGTCGATGAGCGCCTCGTACTTCTTGAACAGCTCGTAATCGCCCGTGCGGCAGGAGCGCTGGAGGTAGTGCAGCGTTTCGGGATTGAAAAGGTGGTACTCGCCATCGTGACGCCATTTGCGGTCGCCGCCAGCTTCGAGGCCGCGATTGACCTTGTTGCCACCGGGCGGGAATGCCGCCTCGTGCCGCTTTTTGACCTCCTCGGCGAGCGTTTCGAGGCCGATACCCTCGATGCGCGACGGGGTCTTGGTGAAGTAGCTGTCCACCACCTCGGTGTTGAGACCGACCGCCTCGAAAATCTGAGCGCCGCGATAGCTCTGCACCGTCGAGATGCCCATCTTGGCCATCGTTTTTACGACGCCCTTGACGATCGCCTTGACGTAATTCTTGATTGCCTTCTTCTCGTCGTGCGTGACGCGCTTTTCGGCAACCTGCTGGCCGATGGTCTCGAAAGCGAGATAGGGATTGATCGCCCCCGCGCCATAGCTGATCAGCATGGCGAAGTGGTGCACCGTGCGCGGCTCGCCAGACTCGACGATCAGGCCGACCTTGGTTCTCAGGCCCGCGCTGATAAGGAAGTGATGGAAGCCCGAAAGCGCAAGCAACGCCGGAATCGGAGCGCGTGACTTTTCAAGCTCGCCCTTGTCGGAGAGAATGACAATGTTCACGCCATCCTGATTGATCGCTTTTTCAGCCTGGCGATACAAGTCCTGCATCGACTCGCGGATACCTTTGCCGCCCTCTTCGACATTGTAGAAGATCGGCAGGGTGATCGCCTTGAAGCCCGGCTTGTCGATGCCGCGAATTTTTTCGAGGTCTTCGTTGGTCAGAATCGGGTGAGGAATCCTGACGCGGCGGCAGTTGATCTCGCCTGAATCGAGCAGATTGCCCTCGGTGCCGAGCATGACGGTGGTCGAAGTGACGATCTCCTCGCGGATCGAGTCGATCGGCGGATTGGTCACCTGGGCGAAAAGCTGCTTGAAGTAATCGTACAGGAGCCTCGGACGATTCGACAGTACGGCAAGTGGCGTATCGTTGCCCATCGAAGCGATGAGTTCGATGCCGCTTTGCGCCATCGACCTCACCTGCATCGTAATATCCTCGTTGGTGTAACCAAACGCTTTCTGGCGGGCGGTAATGCTGAAGTGATCCTCGTCGGGATTCTTCATGCGCTCGCGCTCCGGCAGCGAAGCGAGGTCGATGACGTTCCTGTCGATCCACTCCTTGTAGGGCTGCTCGGCGGCGATGCTCTTCTTGATCTCCTCGTCGGAGATGATGCGCCCCTCTTTGGTATCCACCAGGAACATGCGGCCCGGCTGGAGACGATCCTTGCGGACGATCTTTTCGGGATCGATGTCGAGCACGCCGACCTCGGAGGCCATCACCACCAGGTCGTCGCTTGTTATATAGTAACGAGAGGGACGGAGTCCATTGCGGTCAAGCACCGCGCCGATCTGGATGCCGTCGGTGAAGACAACCGACGCCGGGCCGTCCCACGGCTCCATGAGGCAGCTGTGATATTCGTAGAACGCACGCTTCTCGGGATCCATCGATTCGTTGCCCGACCACGGCTCCGGGATGACCATCATCGCGGCGTGCGCCATCGAGCGTCCGCACATGACGAGCAGCTCGAAAGCGTTGTCGAGCGTGGCCGAGTCGCTCCCCTCTTCGAGCAGGATCGGCTTGATCTCTTCGAGCGCGTCCTTGAAGATGAGCGACTGCATGTTCTTTTCACGAGCCTTCATCCAGTTCACGTTACCGCGCAGCGTGTTGATTTCGCCGTTGTGGCTCAGGAAGCGGTAGGGATGAGCGCGATCCCAGCTCGGGAAGGTGTTGGTGCTGAAGCGGGAGTGCACCATCGCGATGGCGCTCTCCATGTCCGGGTCGCTCAGCTCGGGATAGAACTCCTCGACCTGCTCCGGATTGAGCATTCCTTTATAGACAATCGTGCGGGCCGAAAAGCTCGACACGTAGAAGTAGCCGCTGCCAAGCAGGCCGGCAGTGAAGCGGACGCGCTTGAAA
>CAIUQW010000057.1 GCA_903901395.1 uncultured Chlorobiales bacterium
AGGCTACCGGCTGATCCTGACCATGCCGGAGACGATGAGCATCGAGCGCCGCAACCTGCTCAAGGCGCTCGGCGCGGAGCTGGTGCTGACTCCCGGCCCGGAGGGCATGGGCGGCGCGATCCGCAAGGCCGACGAGCTGAAGGAGACGCTGCCGAACTCCTTCGTGCCGCAGCAGTTCAAGAACCCGGCCAACCCGGAGATCCACCGCAGAACGACCGCCGAAGAGATTTGGAACGACACCGACGGCCAGGTGGACATCTTCGTCAGCGGCATCGGCACCGGCGGCACGATCACCGGCGTGGGCGAGGTGCTGAAAGAGCGCAATCCTGATGTGCGGATCGTGGCGGTCGAGCCGACCGATTCTCCGGTCATCTCGGGCGGCAAACCCGGCCCGCACAAGATTCAGGGCATCGGCGCGGGCTTCATTCCTGACATTCTCAATACGGGAGTGATCGATGAAATCATCACGGTCAGAAACGAGGATGCGTTCCGCACCGGCCAGAAGCTGGCCAAAACCGAGGGTCTGGTGATCGGCATCTCCTCCGGCGCGGCGGCCTGGGCTGCACTGCAACTCGCGCAACGCCCGGAAAACGCTGGCAAACGCATCGTGGTCATCCTGCCCGACACCGGCGAGCGCTACCTCTCGACGCTGCTCTACCAGTTCGAGAACGAAGCGGTATCCATCTGAAAAACGCCAACAACCAGACTCATGGGGACGAAAGAGAACGGCCTTGACCTCATCCAGCAGGCGATCACGCTTCTTGCAAGCGACCCGAGCGCCGAATGCGATTATGCGTCGCATCCGGCGCTGCTGCTGCCCTCGATCGACAAGCTCCGTGAGTTTGTCGATCTGGTGCGGGCGATTGTCTTTCCCGGCTATTTCGGCGCGCCGATTCTTCATCGCGAATCGCTGCCGCATTTCATCGGGGTCAGGATCGAGAAGCTCTACGATCTGCTGACTGGTCAGATTCAGAGCGTCCGGCAGTTTGAAACCGGCAATACCCTGCAGGCAATCACAGCGGACGAAGCCTCGGCTGCGGCGCGGGCCTTCATCGGCAGGCTTCCGGAGATTCGGCGGGTGCTCTGCACCGACGTGAAGGCGATCTACGACGGCGATCCGGCGGCTAAAAGTCACGGAGAGATCATCTTCTGCTACCCGTCGATCCGCGCCATGATCAACCACCGGACAGCGCACGCCCTGCTTCATCTCGGCGTGCCGCTCATCCCGCGCATCATCTCCGAGATGGCGCACTCCGAAACAGGCATCGACATTCACCCCGGAGCGCGGATCGGCGAGTACTTCTGCATCGATCACGGCACGGGTGTGGTGATTGGCGAGACCTGCGAGATCGGCAACAACGTCAGGCTCTACCAGGGCGTGACGCTTGGCGCGAAGCGCTTCGAACTCGACAAGGAGGGCAATCCGGTCAAGAACGTGCCCCGGCATCCAATCATCGAGGACAATGTGGTGATCTACTCGAACGCCAACATTCTTGGCCGGATCACTATCGGACGGAATTCGGTAATTGGCGGCAGCGTCTGGGTCACCCGGAGCGTGCCGCCCAATTCAAAGCTCCAGCAGCAGAAGGCGGTCGAAAGCGCCTTTATCAACGGCCTGGGCATCTGACAATCAATAATCAAACCATTACCAATGTCAAATACACTACCTG
>CAIUQW010000058.1 GCA_903901395.1 uncultured Chlorobiales bacterium
GCGGAGGGACTTGGCGAGTCGGCATCCGGCGCGGTTCCCGATTACCGGCAGGCCTTCACGCCCGTCCAGCGTCCTGCCTGAGCGGAACTTTTCAGCATCGAACCCCGATTACCAAGTACAGCCGACGACGTGTCGTCATTTCATTTTGAGCTGATTAATTCAGGTTGTCAATAGTTCATTATTGCTATATTGACTCGCGGGAATGTTTCCCGCATGAAGGATTTTTTATCATTAAAACGGTTATCTATGTCCCGTTCGGAACATGTGGCCGCTTCCGGCGTCGAAGCCCGTGAAGTGGCGATGAGTGAGTTGCTTGCCAAAAGAGTTGCGGAGTTGTCGCTTGAAAAGAAGGGTGAAGATGTCAAGATTCTCGATCTCCGCGGACTGACGAGCGTGACCGATTTTTTTGTGATTATCACTGCCGACTCTGAGCGTAAAGCCAAGGCGGTAAGCGATTTTATCGTCGATGAACTCAAGGAGGAGGGCGAGCGCCCGATGCACATCGAGGGGCTTGACTCGCTGCACTGGGTGCTGATCGATTACGTCGATGTGGTGGTGCATATCTTCCAACCGGAAGAACGCAAATTCTACGATCTCGAATCGCTCTGGTCGGACGCGCCGGTTACGGTTGTTACCGCTCCCGAGCCGACCGGCGAAGAGGAGCCTTCGGAAAGCTGACGGCCATACGCCGCGCGTTTCCAGAGTTGCAGGTTTTACAAGCTATTTCATACATTAGGCCATTGTTTTTCAGGGTAATTCAAAGTCAGGATTTCGATTATGCAGCGTGAGAAGATATTGCCGATCAGCATCGAGGAGGAGATGCGGGGTTCCTACCTCGATTATTCAATGTCGGTCATTGTCAGTCGAGCGCTTCCTGATGTCCGCGACGGACTGAAGCCGGTGCACCGCCGCGTGCTGTACGGCATGCACGAGCTGGGCCTTCAGGCTGGCAAACCGCACAAGAAATCGGCACGTATCGTCGGTGAAGTGCTCGGTAAGTACCATCCGCACGGTGATACGGCGGTCTATGACAGTCTCGTGCGCATGGTGCAGGACTTTTCGCTGCGCTATCCGCTGATTGACGGTCAGGGCAACTTCGGCTCGGTCGATGGCGACTCTCCGGCGGCCATGCGTTACACCGAGGTGCGCATGAAGGCCATCGCGGGCGAGATGCTCAAGGATCTCGACAAGGAGACGGTCGATTTCTCGCTCAACTTCGACGATTCGCTCGAAGAGCCAACGGTGCTTCCGGCGGCGATTCCGAACCTGCTGGTCAACGGCGCCTCGGGCATCGCGGTTGGCATGGCGACCAACATCCCGCCGCACAACATGCGCGAGGTGGTCAGCGGCCTCATCGCTCTCATCGAGAATCCCGAGATCGAGATCACGGACCTGATGAAGCACGTCACCGCGCCCGACTTTCCGACCGGCGGCATTATCTATGGATACGAAGGGGTGAAGCAGGCCTACCTGACCGGTCGCGGCAAGGTGGTGATCCGCGCGCGCGCCGTGGTCGAAGTGACGCAGAAGAATGGCCGCGAGTCGATCATCGTCACCGAACTTCCCTACCAGGTCAACAAGGTGCGGCTGATCGAGAAGATCGTCGAGCTGGTGCACGACAAGAAGGTCGAGGGAATCGCCGACATCCGCGACGAGTCCGACCGCGAGGGCATGCGTCTGGTCATCGAGCTGAAGCGCGATGCCGTGGCCAAAGTGGTGCTGAACAATCTCTACAAGCACACGCCGATGCAGGACACCTTCGGGGTGATCATGCTGGCGCTGGTGGACGGCGTGCCGCGCATCCTGAATCTCAAGGAGATGATGCAGTACTACATCCGGCACCGCAATGAGATCGTCCTGCGCCGCACGCAGCACGACCTGACCGCTGCCGAAAAGCGCGCGCACATCCTCGAAGGCCTCAAAATCTGCCTCGACAATCTCGACGAGGTGATCTCCACCATCCGCCAGTCGCCCGACGCGGCGACCGCGCAGAGCCGCCTGATCGACCGCTTCGGCCTCTCCGAAATCCAGGCCAAGGCGATTCTCGAAATGCGCTTGCAGCGCCTGACCGGCATGGAGCGCCAGAAGATCGACGACGAGTACCGCGAAAC
>CAIUQW010000059.1 GCA_903901395.1 uncultured Chlorobiales bacterium
CCCGATTTATTAATGCTTCATCAACCCCGGACTGAAGTCCGGGGCAATGGTTGAAGAGGGCGATGGACTCTGTCATATTCAGGAGGGATTTATCCCGACGGATATTCATCTCTCTTCCATTCATATTGCCCCGGCTTTCAAGCCGGGATGAGTCAATCAGAAAAACACCTGGACTTCAGTCCAATCTTTTGCTGTTACGAACAAAGTGATTTGTCAGAACAATCAACCATGTTCATGCAAAGCAACCCGTATCCGTCCCTATACCGCACATGGACACTGAACATGATTATCCGCAAAAACCAATCATTCTCAATTGCAGGGATGGGTCTTGTGCCCGTCCTCTTTCTCTGTCTGTTTGTTTATGGAAAGGAGCGACGCGACGTGGCAATCCACGAGATCGTCGATGTTAGTAAAGAGAGATCGCCACGTTCCGACCCGTCGGGCCTCGCGATGAGGGATTGTGTGTTTGCAAGTGGAGCCGAAAAAATGTTCAGGTAAAGCACGCAAGAGGGCGGCCACAAGAGCCGCCCCTACAGTTGATTAATGGAATCCGACAGACTACCAGTGAAAACTCAAATCTGGTAATCCACGATGATCTCTCGCAAGGTCAAGAGGTTGGCGATGCGTTCGATGGCTTCCACGATGTCCGAAATCTCTTCGAGATGCAGGTCGGGCGCGGCGTTCTGCAGATCATTCCGCCCGACGGTGACGACAAGAATCTCATGCGGATCGTTCAGCAGCTTGAGCGTCGCGATGTCGTAATCGTCCGCGTCGTCGATGGCCGTGATGAAGATCATGCCAGCATCGGTCATGATGCGGGCCAGTTCGCCAAGGCGGCGCAGGCGCTCCTCGACGTTTTTCTCGTTCACCCGGAGATCGGAATCGATCCCGTGCTCCATCGTGGCCATGCCGAGATAATAGGTGCTGCAACCGTTTCTGAACAGCATGTTTTCAAGCTCCCGTGAAAGCGCGCGTTTTCCTGTACCGGGCGGGCCGGTGATAACGATGAACTTCGAGCGGTGACGATTCACGCGCTCCCGCTCGACTGTCGGCACGGAGCCGGTCTCCCAGTGACGTTCGCGCTCGCGGATGTGGCGCTCCAGAAGCGTTTCGCCGCCGGAGAGGTTCTCAAGCACGATGCCGCCACCGGCGATTTCGTAGTTATCGACGATGACGAACCGGCCTGTCGTCTCGTTGCGCGAGGCGAGGTCGAAGGCGATGGGGCGCGTCGTTTCAAAAATGCACTCACCCACGTCACGGCAATCGAGCTGCTGCTTGCCCTGGCTGAGATTCAGCTCGGCGGCGTCGAGCGTATTGACGATCTCCGCCAGCCTGACCGTGGCGCGAGCCGTGCCGAGCTTGAGCTTGTACTCCTTCTCCTTCGACATCGGCACGCGACCCACCCAGAAGATGTTCGCCCTGAAGCGCGTGCCGACCTCGGGCAACAAATCGCCGGGGCGCACCATGATCTCGCCGGGTCGGATGTAAATCTGCGTCGAAAGCGTAAATCCGGCCGGCTCGCCCGCCGAAACCGCCTCCTTTCGCTCGGTGTTGAAGGATTCGATTGATTCGATCACCGACCGTTTGCCGGAGGGCAGAAACAGCACCTCCTCGCTTTTGCGGATCGTGCCCGCCTCGATGGTTCCTGCCACGATCCGGCGGTCGTCGCCGGAGCCGGTGAACTTGTAGATGTCCTGCACGGGAAGGCGGAACGGCTTTTCGTGCAGCTCGCGTCCGGTCGTGAAAAGATCGAGCTGGCCGAGCACCGTCGGCCCGTCATGCCACGGCATCGAGGCCGAGCGCTCCGCGATGTTGTCCCCCTCGCGCGCGCTGACGGGGATGAAGCTGACCGGTTCTACGTCAATCTGCCGGAGATACGCGGTGTATTCCGCCTTGAGCTTTTCGAACGCCTCCTCGCTGTAGCCGACCAGATCCATCTTGTTGACCAGCACCGTCACCTGCCGCACGCCAAGCATCGCGACCATGTGGCCGTGCCGCTTCGAGTTCTCGCGGATGCCCTCGTGGGCGTCGATGACGAGAAGGGCGGCTTCGGCCCGCGCCGCGCCGCTGATCATGTTCTTGAGGAACTCGATGTGGCCCGGCGCGTCGATGATGATGTAGTCGCGCGACGCGGTCTTGAAAAAGCAGCGAGCTGTGTCGATGGTGATCCCCTGCGCCTGCTCGTCCTTGAGCGCGTCGAGCAGAAAGGCGTATTCAAACGGGCGCGAGTTGCGCAGGCACGACTCGCGTACCGCTTCGAGCCGCCCCTCGGGCAGCGAGCCAGTGTCGGCAAGCAATCGCCCGATAACCGTGCTTTTGCCATGATCGACATGGCCGACGATGACGATATTCATTCTGGATCGCGACAGCACCCTGTCAATGGTTTCCGTACTCATCTGGTGTAAAGTGGTAAGTAATTCTTGATCGACAAACGACGTACTGTCCTGACGCGAAACGAGCCAGGCGAACGTCGTTTGCCTGATGGGGATTTTTACATATAGCCGTCGCGGCGGAGGGTTTCCAGGCCGCCATCCTCCTTGTCCTGCGCTCTGCCGGAGCGCTCGGCGACATTGGCAAGCAGGCCGCTTTCAAGCTCCTCGATGATCTCGCGCACGGTGCGTGACGGCGACTCGATCGGGTTGGTGCAGGGGGCGCAGCCAAGAGAGCGGTAGCGCGTGCCGCCGCCCTGGTTGAAGTAGAGCGAGACGATTGGAATATTCTCGCGTTCGATGTACTCCCAGATGTTCAGCTCCGTCCAGTCGAGCAGCGGGTGGATGCGCACGTGCGTGCCCGGCGCGAAGTCAGTTTTGAACTGGTTCCAGAACTCGGGCGGCTGGTCGCCCACATCCCAACTGTTCGCGCTGTCGCGCGGCGAGAAGTAGCGCTCCTTCGAGCGGCTCCCCTCCTCGTCCGCGCGAACGCCGACAATAACGCCCGTGAACGGCTCGCGCTTGTCGTCCGGCACGTAGCGCTTCAGCTCGTGATCCATCCGGTAGCGCGGCCACTCGCCCGAAAGCGTGCGCTTGAGCGCCTCGCTTTTGAGGTGACGGCAGCAGACGATCCGGTCGGTGTTGCCGTCGGGAAAGGTCTGCCGGGCATCGAGCGCCGCGCGGTTTTCGCCGTAGATCATGTTCAGATTCCACTCCAGCGCCACCCGATCGCGATAAGCGATCATCTCCGGAATCTTGTAGTGGGTGTCAATGTGCACCAGCGGAATCGGCACGTGGCCGAAAAATGCCTTGCGGGCAAGCCAGAGCAGCACCGTGCTGTCCTTGCCGATAGACCACAACATGCAGAGATTTTTAAACTCCCGGTACGCCTCCCTCAATATGTAAACGCTTTGTGCTTCGAGTTTGTCGAGATGGTTCATACATCGGTTCCTTATCGTTGATGAGCGTGAGCGCTGTGCAGGCCGCACTCCTTGAGTTCAGGCTGTTCCCACCACCAGCGCCCGGCCCGGATATCCTCGCCCGGCTCGACAGCCCTGGTGCACGGCGCGCAGCCGATGCTCGGGTAGCCCTTGTCGTGCAGCTCGTTGTAAGGAACGTCGTGCTCCCGGATGTACTCCCAGATCCACTCTTCGCTCGCAAGCACCAGCGGGTTGAGCTTGAAGAGGCCGAAGGTTTCGTCCCACTCGACCAGTTCGAGCTGCTTGCGCGTCACCGACTGGCTCCGGCGCAAACCGCAAATCCACGCCGAGAGCGTCGAGAGCTTGCGCGACAGCGGTTCGACTTTGCGGGCGCGGCAGCACAACCGGCGGTTTTCGATGCTTTCGTAGAAGAGGTTCGGCCCGTGCTCGCTCTGCATCTTCTGAACCGTTTCGGCCTCGGGGAAGAGCACCTCGATTGAAATTCCGTAGCGGCGTCTCGTGTCATCGAGCACACGGTAGGTCTCTTCTGGAAGCCGCCCCGTGTCGAGGGTAAAGACAGGCACTGGAAGGCCCTGCTGCCAGAGAATGTCGGTGATGACCTGATCCTCCGCGCCAAGACTTGTCGAGAAGGCGATATTTTCTTCGCCGAAATAGGTCAATGCAAGGTTGATCGCCTCCGCGGGTGACGCTCCGGCCCATGCAGCGTTGAGTGTTTGCGCTCTTTCTATGCTCATAATACTTTGATGGTTGCTGGTTTTGTGATGGTTGATTCACTATTTCTCGACGCGCTGCAACGCGCCTTCAAGAATCTCCTCCCTGACGATGTCGAGTCCGAGCCGGTCGATCGTGTGGCCGAAACGCTCTTTTTTCCGCCCATGCTCGCAATAGAAGGCAATCGCGCTTTCGACAAGCGCCAGCACCTCAGCCTCCGTTTCGACGAGCGGGTTCAGCACCGAGGCGAAGCGCGGAATTTTGCCCATCGTGCCGCCGATCAGCACCGAATAGCCGCTCCGGGCCGCAATCCACGAGCCTGTCGGGCACATCGAGGTGCAGACGCTGCAATTGATGCAACGCTCCTCGTCCACTTCGTACCGGAATCCCTCCGCCGCCTGCTGGTCATCCCGGCGCTCGATCACTTTCACCGGGCAGAACGAGAGACAGTGGCCGCAATCGGTGCAGCCCGCCGCTTCCCAGCGCGGCTCTATAGCTCCGCGAATGCCGATGTCGTTCTCGTTGGCCTTGGTGCAGTTATGGGCGCAACCGGTGACGGAAATCTTGAACTTCGATGGCGTCTCCCGCTTGAAGTGGCGCTCGTCGAGTTCACGCGCAAGCTGCTTGGTATCGATGACGCCCCACTTGCAGGTCTCCGCGCCGGGGCAGGCAAGGATGCCCCGGACGCGCGGCCCGCAAGCGCCCATCTCCACGCCCGCTTCCGCAAGCGCGAGTTTGGCGTCGTCGAGATCATCCTTGTGGACATGGTGAATTTCAACCCCCTGACGGGTGGAGAGGTGCACGACTCCTTTGCCGTACCGCTCGGCAACCTCGGCTATCGCGGCAAGCTGAAAGGAGGAGAGATCGCCCGCAAGCGCTTTGAGGCGCATCACATACAGCTCCGGCTGCGTCAGTTTCATCATCCCGATCCGGTCGGGCGCAGGCTGCTTCACGTTGTTTACTTGTTCTGACATGGCATTGCTCTCTTTTCGATTCTGTGATTCCCATTTCATCAGCGTTTCTCGCTTTGCGGCGACGGCAAGATTCGAACTTGCGACAATCAAAGGTTTTGCAGACCCTGGTTTCAACCCCTCACCCACGTCGCCCTATTTGTTGTGCGTTATCAACGACGATCAACGCGCCCAATAAAACACGAAAACCGCTGCAAAGAGCGGTTCCTACCATACAAATACCGTAAAGATGGTACGCGGGTGAGGTGGAGGTGTCTTGTCTGAAAATTATATGAGAAAGTACCTACAGAACATGGGGGCTTTAATTTGTACTGTGCGGAGATGAATTTAGTGACTGTTTAGGGGGAAAAATGGGCTACTGAGCGATGTTATGACAATAAGAATAAAGCGACCTAGACTTCATATCCTTCGCAAGGGATTATCCTTTCATTTCCAAGCATTGTGTCTTCTTAAGAAAGCAAGAGCATTTTCATATCCAAGCCATTTAAGATATTTTTCTACAACATCTTGATACAATGCTAACCTCCTCACATAATATAACGCATGAGGATCAAAGTCTTCACCCAGTGCCACACCAATTTTTATCGAATGACCTGCTCGCTCAAAATAATAGAATAAGTTATCAAAACATCTACGCACAAAAACATCTTTCGGTTCATGGCTTTCTTCAGTAATCTCATTTCCAACAACGACTAATCGCAACGCATTCGGAATATCTTCACTCCCATTAATATCATATTGTGGACCGTCCCCTAATTTATATACGCCTTTCCCCTCATCGATTAACATCATTGCTATACCAGATGGCTTCCAATCGAACCATTCATCTGTCAATCGACGAGCAAGTTCCGCTTGCTTCCAGCGACGTTCATCCCGCTGTTGTTTTAATGCAGTATTCCATTGCAAAAGCGCAACAACTGCCGTAATAAAACCAGCCAGAACAACAACAGTTGAAGATATTTCTTGCCATTGGTATGCTGCGATTGCATTTGATTCAAGGGAAAATAACATGAGAAAAAATATAATTAATGTGACAAGAAGAATTATCTAAACAACGTTTTACACCCCCGACTTCAAATCCCGCAAAGACTTCTCGAACGCCGACTTGTATGCATTGTGATCCTTCAATCAGTTAAAACCGCCAATGTCGCTGGCGCTTGACGTTATCGGCCCAGCCGCTGGTGCTGTCCATTACAGCTTCATTCAACTATACGGAGAAGATACGGAAATAGTGCGCATTCAGCAAAGAACGCATTCGATGAAAAGCTCAAAGCGTTCGCCGATGTAACCCGGCAAACGTCCTAAAACAGCGCTCACTTCAACACCGATTCATGCATCGGCGGATTTGCGTTTCGGCTCCAGCTTGATCACCAAATCGCAGCCAACGGCTTCGGCGTATTTTCTCAGCGTGGCGATGGATGGCGCGTGCTGGCTGCCGCCTTCGAGTCTGGAGATCGCGCTTTTGGTCGTGCCGATTTTGCTGGCAACCGCTTCCTGCGTCATGCCGGACTTCTTTCGCGCTTCAAGCAGCTCCCGGATCAGCGCATACTTTGGCTCAAGCGCTTCATATTCCCTGCGGAACTCCTCATCCTCAAGATCCTTCTGGATCTCTGCCTTAACATCATATCGTACCGGCTGATAAGTCAGGTCATCCATTATTGAACCTCCTGCAATCTTTCCTCAGAATGCGAGGATGAAAATATTCGATTTCATAGCTCATGGCAAAAGTTAGCAAATATGCGAACCAACTAAAAGCAAGCGTCGAAGAAAAATGCGGAAAATCCCGCCGGTAAATCCAACCCAAACCATTCTCGATTCTCCCCTACCACAGAAATACCGGAAACACGGTACGCGGGAAACGTGAATTCTGCTTACCTTGTTGTCAATCCGCTAACACGAACGAGCATTACAGCCTATGCATTTTGAAACGCTTGCCATCCATGACGGAAATACGCCTGAAAAGAGCGCCGGATCGGTGACTCCGCCGGTTTACCAGACTTCGACCTTTGCGCGGCCCAGCCTCGACGAGCGGGGGGAGTTCTTCTATTCGCGCATCGGCAACCCGACGCGCTCGGCGCTCGAAACGACGCTCGCGCTACTTGAAAACGGCAGACACGCAACGACCTTCGCCTCCGGCGTGGCGGCGATGATGGCCGCGATGCAGGTGCTCAGGCCGGGCGATCATGTCGTCTCCAGCCTCGACGTGTATGGCGGCAGCTATCGCATTTTCGAGCAGCTCATGCGCCCGTGGGGTGTCGAAACCTCATACGCTGCGAGCGAGGCGACGGAGAGCTATGTGGCGTGCATCCGCCCGGAGACCCGCATGATCTGGGTCGAAACGCCATCGAATCCGCTCCTGCAACTCTGCGACCTCCGCGCCCTTGCCGCAATCGCCAGCGAGCGAGGCATCGTGCTCGCCGTGGACAACACCTTCGCCAGCCCCTACTTCCAGAGGCCGCTCGACCTCGGGGCGCACCTCGTCGTGCACAGCACCACCAAGTACCTCGGCGGCCACAGCGACGTCATCGGCGGCGCGGTCATCGCGACGGACGACAAGCTGCACCACGCCGTCCGGAACTACCAGGGCGCGGCGGGGGCGATTCCCGGCCCGTGGGATTGCTGGCTCGTCTCTCGCGGCATCAAGACGCTGAAGATCCGCATGGAGGAGCACCAGAAAAACGCGCTGCATCTGGCCCGAGCGCTCGAAAAGCATCCGGCGGTGAGCCGCGTGCTCTACCCCGGACTGGAGTCGCACCCACAGCACGAGCTGGCAAAATCGCAGATGAGCGGCTTCGGCGGAATGCTCACCATCGCGCTCCGGGGCGGACTTCCGGCGGTTCGGAAGATGCTCGGCGCCCTGAAGCTCTTCGTCATCGCCGACAGCCTCGGCGGCGTGGAGTCGCTCGTCGCCTC
The DNA here is from genome assembly GCA_903901395.1 of uncultured Chlorobiales bacterium. Taxonomy (GTDB): domain Bacteria; phylum Bacteroidota; class Chlorobiia; order Chlorobiales; family Chlorobiaceae; genus Chlorobaculum. Next base: position 7,966 of record CAIUQW010000059.1, read on the forward strand.
CCCGGCGCTCATGACGCTTGGCCCATTGAGCCGGGAGGAGAAGCTGCGGCGCGGCTGCACCGACGACTTGGTGCGGCTCTCGATTGGCCTCGAAAACGCGGAGGATCTCGAAGCGGACCTCATGCAGGCACTTGCAACTATCTAAACTGTAACGACATGGCCATCATCCCGAACATCACGAGCACTATCGGACGCACGCCGCTGGTGCGGCTCAACAAGCTCTCTGCGGGCCTCGACGCAGATATTCTGCTCAAGCTCGAATTCTTCAATCCGCTCGGCAGCGTGAAGGATCGCATCGGGCGGGCCATGATCGAAGCCGCCGAAGCGGAGGGGAAAATCGACGCGAAAACGCTCATCGTCGAGCCGACCAGCGGCAACACCGGCATCGCGCTCGCCTTCGTCTGCGCCGAGCGCGGCTACCGGCTGCTGCTCACCATGCCCGAAACCATGAGCGTAGAGCGGCGCAAACTGCTGCGCTACCTCGGCGCGGAGCTGGTGCTCACCCCCGGCTCGAAAGGGATGAAGGGGGCCATCGAGGAGGCGGCGCGGATCGTTGAGGCTGAAAAGAACAGCTTCAACCCCGGCCAGTTCAGCAATCCGGCCAACCCCCGTATACATCAGGCGACCACCGGCCCCGAAATCTGGAACGATACCGAAGGCCGGGTGGATATGCTCGTCTCAGGCGTTGGCACGGGCGGCACTATCACCGGAACCTCGCGCTTCATCAAGGCGCTGAAGCCCGGCTTCAAAAGCATCGCCGTGGAACCAGCAGCATCGCCGGTGCTCTCGGGCGGACAGCCGGGTCCGCACAAAATCCAGGGGATCGGCGCGGGCTTCGTGCCAGAGGTGCTCGACGTGTCGCTGATTGACGAAGTGGCGGCGGTGAGCAACGAAGACGCCATCTCGACCGCCCGGGCGCTCGCCGTTGAGGAGGGCATCCTTTGCGGGATCTCCTCCGGCGCGGCGGTTCACGCGGCCATTGAGGTTGCCAGGCGCTCCTCGTCGGCAGGCAAAACCATCGTCGCCATCATCCCGAGCACCGGCGAACGCTACCTCAGCACCGACCTGTTCGCGGGCATAGAGGCGTGATAATGGATAATTGAGAATGGACAATTGACAATTGAATACTGTAGGGACGGGTCTTGTGCCCGTCCTCTTCGCCTTTTCGAAATCGTCCTGTCGGACTGGATGCTCTCTTCTCTGTCATTGCGAGGAGCGAAACGACGTGGCAATCCAGCGTTCTTATCTAATATGGATTGCTTCGCGATGCTCGCAATGACGATGGCCGGGTGTCTGTGGAGATTGTTGCCTGCAAGTCCAGGCGTTCACAATTCGTTTTGAGGCCAGTGCGTAACGTGTATATTTGTCGTCAGTCACAAAACCAGAGGTTTAATTCCCATGTCCACAATCGTTATCACTCTGAACGGCGAGCGTAAGAATGTTCCGGCGGGCGCATCGGTTGCCGACCTGCTGAACACCGTGGGCGCGGAATCGCAAAATGTGGCCGTCGTCGTCAATGAGAACATCGTACGCCCGGATGCGCGTGCGTCGGTATTGTTGCAGGAAAACGACCAGGTTGAAATCCTTGTTTTCGCTGGAGGCGGCTGAAATAAAACACACTGTAAAAAGCGTCATGAGCGAGTCGAGTGCAAGGCGGACGGAGCGGAAAAACCGGAGTGTACACGGAGTACATGAGGATTTTGAGCACCGCCCAACGCAGCAATCGGCTCGCGCAATAGGTTTTTATCTAACTCCATGGATTCACTTCGCTTAGGCTCATATACCTTCTCATCGCGCCTGATTCTCGGCACCGGCAAATTCAGCAGCGCTTCGGCGATGATCGAAGCCGTCCGCGCTTCGGGCACGCAGCTCGTGACGGTCGCCCTGCGGCGCTTCAATCGCGAACAGCTGGAGGATGATCTTTTCGGCCCGCTGTCGGAAATCGAGGGGCTGACGCTGATGCCCAACACCTCCGGCGCTGCCACGGCGCGTGAAGCCGTCAAGGCGGCTCGCATCTCGCGCGAGCTTTCCGGCAGCCCCTTCATCAAGGTGGAGATTCATCCGAATCCGCACCACCTTATGCCCGACCCCATCGAGACCTACGAGGCGTGCAAGATTCTCGCCGCTGAAGGGTTCATCGTCATGCCTTACATCCCGGCTGACCCGGTGCTCGCCAAGCGGCTCGAAGAGGTAGGATGCAGCTCGGTGATGCCGCTCGGCTCAGCCATCGGCAGCGGGCAGGGTCTGTCGACCGCCGAGATGGTGAAGCTGATCATCCGCGAAAGCAACATTCCGGTGATTGTCGATGCGGGATTGCGCTCCCCGTCGGAAGCGTGCGCGGCGATGGAGATGGGGTGCGAGGCGGTGCTGGTCAACAGCGCAGTGGCGGTGGCCCGCAATCCGGCGGCGATGGCAAGCGCTTTCGCCAAGGCGGTCGAGGCGGGATTCGAGGCGCGCAACGCCGGTTTGATGCCCCGCTCGGGCGCGGCGGTCGCGACAAGCCCGCTCACCTCGTTCCTCGGAGCGGCCTCATGAGTTCGCTGCCCGCATGGCTGACGGACGAACGGCTCTCGGCGGACATCGAGCCGCTGCTCCGGCAAACGGACGCTGAATCGCTCGAACGGCTCGCCGCCGAAGCGCAGGCGGTCACGTTGCGGCGTTTCGGGCGCATCATTTCGCTCTACGCGCCGCTCTACCTCTCCAACTTCTGTTCGAGCGGCTGCGTCTATTGCGGCTTCGCGTCGGACAGAAAGTCGCCGCGCCGCAAGCTCGATGTCGGCGAGATCGAAAAGGAGCTGATGGCGATGAAAGTGCTCGGCATCGGCGACGTGCTGCTTTTGACCGGCGAGCGCACCGCGGCGGTGGGATTCGACTATCTGCGCCGCGCCGTCGAAATCGCCGCCCGGCACATGCCGCGCGTGGCGGTCGAGGCGTTTCCGATGAGCGTCGCCGAGTATCGCGGCTTGGCCGAGTGCGGCTGCACCGGCATCACGATCTACCAGGAGACCTACGACCCCGCCAATTATCGCGATCTGCACCGCTGGGGGCCGAAGCAGGATTTCCTCGAAAGGCTCGAAACGCCGGAACGCGCCATCTCAGGCGGCATTCGCAGCGTCGGCATCGGGGCGCTCCTCGGCCTTTCGGAGCCGGTCGGCGAAGCGCTCGCCGTGTTGCGTCACGCGCGGCATCTGTGCAAGACGTACTGGAAGGCGGGCGTCTCGGTCTCGTTCCCGCGCATCCGCCCGCAGGAGGGCGGCTTTCAGCCCAGCTTCACGGTGTCGGATCGATTCCTCGCGCGGATGATCTTCGCCTTCCGCGTCGGAATGCCGGATGTCGATCTGGTGCTTTCGACTCGCGAGAGTTCGGCGTTTCGGGACGGCATGGCGGGCCTCGGCATCACCCGCATGAGCATCGCCAGCCGCACGACCGTGGGCGGCTACGTCGCGGCGGACGCCACGAGCGCGAGCCAGTTCGAGGTGTGCGACGGCCGGAGCGCCGAAGCCTTCTGCGCCGCGTTGCGAGCCAAAAATCTCGACCCGGTCTTCAAGAACTGGGACGCTGCCTACAACAACCCGCTCGCCTCGGAGGCGTCGGCATGAGCCTCGGCGACGAGCAGCGCCAGCGCTACGCCCGCCACCTCGCGCTGCCGGAAATCAGTGAGGCCGGGCAGGAGAAGCTGCTCCGCTCGAAGGTGCTGGTGATCGGCGCGGGCGGCCTCGGCTCCCCGGTGGCCTTCTACCTCGCGGCGGCAGGCGTCGGCACGATTGGCATTATGGACGGCGACACAGTCGATCTCTCCAACCTGCAACGCCAGATTCTGCACACCACCGCCTCGGTCGGCGCGAACAAAACCGCCTCGGCGCAAGAGCGCCTCGAAGCGCTCGATCCCGCAATCCGCATCGAGCCATACCCGTTCCGCCTGAGCGCCGACAACGCGCCGGAGATTCTCGCCGGATACGACTTCGTCATCGACGCCACGGACAATTTCGACTCGAAATTCCTCATCGCCCGCGCCTGCCACGAAGCGAAAAAACCTTACTCCCACGCCGGCATCCGCAACTTCCACGGCCAGACCATGACTGTCCTCCCCGGCCAAACCGCCTGCTACCGCTGCATCTTCCACGAAGACGGCGCACCGAAAAACGCCATTCCACAAGGCCCAATCGGCGCACTCCCCGGCATCATCGGCTCCATTCAGGCCATCGAAGCGATCAAATACTTGCTCGGTATTGGAACGCTGTTGACCGACGCGCTTCTGACGTTCGACGCGCTTGCGATGAACTTCCGCAAAGTCGCGGTGAGGCGCGATCCTGGGTGTGCGTTGTGCGGGGTGAGAAGCGATTGACGCGAGAGGATTTCTTTGAAAATCCGGCGTATTCTTCGTACATAGAGCTTTAAGCCTCCCCTACAGGCTTGTGCACATCATGCCGATCAGCATAATTGATCCTGTACCCCATGACTGACCTGTCAAAGATATATCCGCGCCTTCTGGCTAAGATCAAGGAGCGCGTTCGATCCGCGCAGTACGAAGCTCTCAAGTCCGTCAACAAGGAGCTTGTCGGACTGTATTGGGATATTGGACGGATGATCGTAGAACGGCAAGCTGATGCCGAGCATGGATCGTCCATTGCCGAACAACTGTCCTGTGATCTCAGGCAGGTGTTTCCCGGAATCACTGGCTTTTCGCGTAGGAACATCTATCTTTTATATGCGGGAGTTTTACCTGCGCATGACCCGCAAGTTTGGCTGGTCGAAGAACGTGTTCATTCATCAGATCGGCAACCTGAGCTACGAAAAGTCTCTGCTGGGGCAGAGCAATTTCGACAAGGCCCTCACGCCGGAACTTCGCGCGCAGGCAAAGCTTGCGGTGAAAGATGAATACACATTCGATTTTCTGGAGTTGGCCGAAGAGCACAGCGAGCGCGAGCTGGAGCGGGCGCTGATTGGAAAGGTAGAGGAGTTCCTGCGTGCAATGGGTGGCGCGTTCGCCTTCATGGGCAGCCAGTACCTGCTCGAAGTGGATGGCGATGAGTACAGTATCGATCTGCTTCTTTTTCACCGGCGGCTCAGGGCGCTGGTCGCTATCGAGCTGAAGATCGGCAAATTCATGCCGGAGTTCGTCGGTAAAATGCAGTTTTACCTGACAGCACTTGACCGGCAGGTTCGTCAGGAGGACGAAAATCCGTCCATTGGCATCATCCTGTGCAAGGATAAAAACCGCACTGTGGTGGAATACGCTCTGCACGATACCGGAAAGCCGATCGGCGTGGCGACCTACGAAATTACCAGAACGCTTCCCAAGGAGCTTCACGGCCAATTGCCTACGCCACAAGAGATTGCGCGTCTGCTGGAGGGAATTGAGGGGAAAGGGTGAGTGCGTTTATTTCTGCTCAATGGAGGAAATATTTGTTATCCGCTCACGATGAATTCCGCAAAGTGAAGGTGCGGCGGAATCCGGAGTGCGCGCTGTGCGGGGCAAAGTGAGAATAAAGGCGACTTGTTCTTTTTCGCGAATCGCATTGCGACAAGCTGCCTTGAAAGTTGTTTTTTATTAGAAACGACTAACGGATATGGTTCATCTGCCGCCGGTGTGGGGCCGCCTTCAGTATGGGCCCGAACAATCTTAACTGTTCGGGTTCACACTGAAAGAATAAGATTCGCTTATCGATACTCGTACCAGAATCGATCCATAGCCATTTGTGTAGCGTTATGGCTTTCTCACAGTACCAAGCCCGCCGACGACAAGGCGAGAGTCTAGTATTCTCTGATCAGTAATCATCACTGTGCCCGGCACTTTTACTGTCTTTGTCTTTCCAGGATGAAGCGGATCTGGAACTTTTTTATCTACAAAACATGGTTGCGGCTTATCGGGAAATATCGGCTTGTAGAATGGAACGGTTCGATTATATGCATCTTGGGCCGCATCGGATGCCGTTCTGTGATTCAACCAATTTTGGATAAAGAAAGTAGTCATTGGTTCGGGCATCCAGTCATTTTTATCCGATCCTATTGAAACTTTAGCCCCAATGGAAAGCCAGTCGTCGTTGGAACATGAGCCATAACAGTTGCACATATACACCATCGATAGATTAAAAGAAGTGCTATTGTATCCATGTGTTCGTGCTTCTGTTATTAAGCTACGAATATTACCATTCACCCCTGTAGTTAGATTAGGCCCTGATTTCAAAGCTAACTCTTGTTCGTTACCGTGGCCAAGGATTATGAGATCAAATTCTAGGTTTTGTGTGTTTCCAAGCATTAATTTACCAAGTAATTGATCACGTGTACAAGCGTTGTCAGTTAGAAGATAAACAACATCGTAGCGCCCAGATGCTTGCAGCGTTGTCTTAATGTCCTCGAAGTTTTCTGCTAGCTGATCCACCATAGCAAATATGGTATCACGGACGGGACCAGAAACGCCATCGGGTAATGAAACGCGCCCTGAGTTTTCTTGTAAGACAATCAAAGCTCTGTGTGGCATATGTATTCTCCTTTTTGGCTTGTTTATTCTATTTTTCGAAATCCATTTATAGTTAAATTTCAATTAATTTGGCATATAAGCATTCACCTCCCTTCTAATCTGCAAGTCATCAATTTATATGCAGCCCAACAATGTTTAGACTGACCTATCTAATTCTGAAAAAGCAGAAAGCTTCTTTCTGTATAAGACAACTTTAAAATCTTAATCACAGACAAATCAATTGATGGTTTATAAACAACTTTTATAAAAAACTAACAATATTAATAGCTCTTTAACCTGCCGGTTTATACAGATCGACCTAAACCGGAAACAAACATGTCAACAGGGCTTTTCACTCCATGGCCACCCTTATGTAAGACATGTGTACAAATCATTTTTGTACTAACATCATTATGCCTTGTAAAAAATTTATTTGAAAGATAAATAACAGCAGCCAGCATTCAAAAATATTTTTCGGCAAAACAATCACACTATCGACAACAAGCTACCTCACAAGTCGATTTATGTTAAAGATTTACTTGAAAATCGGGCTTACTCTTCTCCCATAGAGTTATGAACCTCCCCTGCGGCTTGCGCACATCACACCGATCAGCATAATCGATCCTGTACCCCATGACTGACCTGTAAAAGATATATACGCGCCTTCTGGCCGAAATCAAGGAGCGCGTTCGATCCGCGCAGTACGAGGCTCTCAAGTCTGTCAACAAGGAGCTTGTCGGGCTGTGCGACTGAAAAACGCGGATCGGACAATCACTCCAGTCGAATTTGTTTCGATTGTCCTGCCTCTCCTACTCTTCCAGCCACCCCGCCGTCAATCAATGCTTCTCTGTCCCCCTCCGTCCTCGCAGCACTTCATGAACCTTGTTGGCTAACGCTTCGCGGGCGAAGGGTTTGGGGAGGAAGTGGATGCCCTCTTCCAGTATGCCGTGATGGGCGATGACGTCGGCGGTGTAGCCGGAAACGTACAGGCAGAGCAATCCTGGTTGCATCTCGGAGAGCTTCGTGGCGAGGTCTCGACCGTTCATGCCGGGCATGATCACGTCGGTGATCAAGAGGTGGATCACGCCGGGATAGTCGGCGGCCTGACGCAAGGCGTCCTCCGGGGTTGCGGCGCTCAGGACGTTGTAGCCGAAAGATTGCAGAAGCAGAGCTGTAGCCGAACGGACGCTCTGCTCATCCTCGACGAGCAGGATGGTTTCGCTCCCGCCCGGCAGCGCCTGCGAACCGGCGGCGTCCTTCTCCTCTTCCGAATCCTGAACATGATGCGGAAGGTAGATGCGGAAGGTCGTTCCGTCGCCCGGTTCGCTGCACACTTCGACGTAGCCTTCATTTTGCTTGACGATTCCGTAAATCGTCGCCAGCCCCAGTCCGGTGCCCTTGCCCACCGGTTTGGTGGTGAAGAAAGGCTCGAAGATGTGATCCAGCGTTTCCTGATCCATGCCGCAACCGGAGTCGCTGACCGCCAGCATCACGTAGTCGCCGAGGGTGGCGCCCTCGTGCTCGGCGCAATAGGCGGCATCGAAGGTGACGTTTCCGGTCTCGACGTTGAGTTTCCCCACGCCAGCAATGGCGTCGCGAGCGTTGACCGCAAGATTGGCGAGAATCTGATCGACCTGAGATGGATCCATCTTCACCCGCGCGTCCTGCGCCTGCGGCTTCCAGGCCAATTCGATCTCCTCGCCGACCAACCGTCGAAGCAGCTTGAGCGTCGCATCCACATGTTCGTTCAGATCGATCAGCACCGGCGCGATGGCCTGCTTGCGGGCAAAGGCGAGCAACTGGCGCGTGATGCCGGCGGAGCGCTCTGCGGCGTTCATGATCTCATCCAGGTAGGGGCTGACCCGGTGCTCGCTCCCCACCGCATTCCGGCACAGCTCCGTATAGCCCATGATGCACATCAGCAGGTGGTTGAAGTCGTGCGCCACGCCACCGGCCAGCCGTCCGACCGATTCCATCTTCTGCGCCTGCTGCAATTGAACTTCGAGGTTCATCCGCTCTTTCTCCGCCTCCCGCCGCCTCGTGATGTCGCGAACGATGACCAGGCTTCCGTCCTCCCCCTCGAAGCGGATGGAAACAGCGGTTGTTTCGACAGGAACCGGCGTGCCATCGAGGCGCAGATACTCCTGCTCCATCGGCGGAGACGGAACTCCTGTTTCGCGCTGGGTCTGGATGCGTGCCCGGATGACCTCATAATACTCCGGCAAAATACGGTCGAGGAAGGGCTGGCCCAGCAGCTCTTCGGCCTGTTCAGCACCCATGAGTTTCACCATGGCCTGGTTGGCATACCGGAAGATGCCCGCGCATTGGACGTAAACCGCCTCGGGCGCCGCCTCGATCAACGAACGGAACCGCTCCTCGCTCTCGCGCAGCGCCATCGCCGCCAGCTTGCGCTCGGTGATGTTCTCCGTGAAGATGACGATGCCGCCAATCGCGCCGACGCTGTCACGCCAGGGATGCATCTCCCATCGCGCGTACTGGATGGAACCGTCGGCCCGTTCGAAACGATAGTCGTCGCCACGCACCGTCTCGCCCGCCAGCCCGCGTTGATGGATATGCTTCAGATCATCGCCAATCTCGGGAAATATTTCATAGTGCGAGCGCCCGAGAATCTCCCGGCCTTCGAGGCTGTAGTCAGCGATCCAGCGCTGGCTGACGGCCATGTAGCGCATGTCGCGGTCGAACATGGCGAGCGCGGCGGGCGCATGATCGATGAACAACTGCAAGCGCTCCTCGCTCTCGCGCAATGCCGCTTCCGCTTGCTTGCGTTCGGTGATATCCTGCACGATCCCGGCCAGATGCCGATTCTTACCGTCGGCCTCTACCCGGTAGCGACCCGCAACCCATATCCAGCGAACTTCTCCATCCAACCGCCGGATGCGGCACTCAAAACTTATGGCGCTTTGATGCTCTATTGCGTGCTGCGTTTTTTCTTTTACCAACTCCCGGTATTCAGGCAGGACGTGTTCTATGAACATGTCACGGGTCCAGACCTCAAGGGGATTATCATGGCCGAAGATACGGGCATGTTCCAGGGAGCGAAAAGCGGTTTGGTCCGCCAGATTCAAATCCCACGTGCCGATGAAACAGCTTTCCAGGGCGAAGCGCAAGCGCTCCTCGCTCTCGCGCAACGCCTCTTCAGCCTCCTTGCGCTCCGTGACATCCACCAACGTTCCGAGGATGCACGGCTCGCCGTCCAGTTCGATCAGTTGCAGGTGGGCGGACAAGTCGCGGATATCGCCATTCTTGCGGCGCACCTCCATCGTGATGACAACATGCGCTTTCAGGCGCAGTTCCGCGATCACCTGCGCGCGATTGACGGAATGCCACAGTTGCAGCTGTTCCGCGGTGCGGCCAATGAGCTCCTCCTGCGGGTAGCCGGTAAGCTGGCTAAAAGCTTCGTTAAAGTCCACAATCGCGCCATCGCGCAGCCGACTGATGACGATCGCGACAGGGCTGTCATTGAAAATCGTCGAAAAGCGGGTTTCGCTTTTGCGGAGCAGTTCGGTCGCCCCACGGATCTGGCGGAAATACCGATCCAGCCACCAGCCCAGCAGCGTTGCCGTGACGAGCACATAAAACCACCCCTTGACGTTTTCCAGCGCCTCAGCCAGAACCCGCTCATGCACCAGGTAGTGCAACAGCCAGCCGGACCAGAAGATCCATACCGCGCCCACGAAAGCATAACCCGCTGCAATCTTCAGGGCCGCGGACCGCGTCGGCACGCGGTCATGATTCGGTTTCATCACGCCTCATCTCGTTTGTCTCCCTTCTGTTTCGCATGGGATCAACGCCGTTTTCAAGCCAATAGAACAACCTCTTGAAAGTTAGATAACGTCATACCGACATCAAAATATATATTACGCAAATTATATCAATACTATCGGGAACAAGCTGAAACGACCCAGCTCAATGCGGATTTTTCTCCTCGCCCACCGTCGGGCTGGTATCGAATTCATCGAGCAGGCAGATCAGCAGTGCAGGGATCGTCATTGGCTCAACTCTGACTTTTGCGTTACTGACTTTGACGTGCTGGCGATGAAGTTTCGCAAAATCGCGTTACGACAAGCCGACTCGAAAATTGATTTTTCAGGAAGGACAAACGACAACGTCCCTTTTGGCGACTTGTTCATTTGCAGGTTTCATATTTGAGCCAGGCCTGTTTTGCGCTGAACTCCGATATTTTACAAAATCGCTCCTCGCCATCCCGTAACTCTTACATGAAAAGCGGAAACACAAGATACGCGATAAGCATCAGGAATAAGCCGACAAACACCAGACAACCAATACCTGCGCAACCGTAGAGTTTCTCTTGCTCTTTTTGAATTTGATGGTAGTACTCGAGACTAATAGTAAATCGCTTTAAATAGTGCTCATTGTTTACGCTCTTCGCGATTGCAATTCCTTCAACGCACCGGTTATACAACTCATGCATATCATTGTGCTCGAAATGCAGATCAAGCAGCATCGACAATATCTTCAGCACCTGATCGGCTTTGCCGTATGCCTCACACTGGCGCAATAAATCGTATAGCTCCGATTCACTGTCAGGCATGTAGTATCCATGTGCTGCTATAGCCTTCTCCAGACGTTCAATTTCGTCGTCGAACATGGTGGAGGCGGGTAGATCGTTCATCGGCAATATCGATAATGATTGGCAGTATCTTCTTGAGTTGATTTGGTGGCGGGTTGAATAAGGCTCACTTTTACGCCAATTTACCTGTTAACCGCTTCTCTTCCACGATGTTGCGCGAGGAACCAGGCAAAAAGGTACGTGCCTGCTCTTCGGCGAGAATGTTTTGGCACTCTTTTCAGCGTTTTGCCTGTCCGGTTTTCGGTCGCTGGCCGCTCCGTCTGGCTACGACGCGGTCGAACTCAGCGTTCTGCAAGGCGCAAGATTTGAAAGGTTTTTCTCGAAATTTGATTCCCGAAGGACAAGCTGGAAGGGGAGCTTCGGGGAGCAGCCGTCGAGCTGATTGCAAGAAAGAGAATTGCTATTAGTCAGATTGTAAAAATTACGTAAAATCCGCCGATCAGTTTACCCCTTAACCGGAACCGGTTTTCAGTGGATTTCTCATCGCCTTTGCGATTTTATCCGGAAATTGCGGTTCATTTTTTAATTATCTCTTTATTTTTCTTTACTATAGGGTGATTTCACGCCGTGTTGCACGACCAATCAAAATCCTCTCTTCAGCATATGCCGGTCACTGTTTTTCATCTCCATCCGTTTTTCTTCATCGTCCTGACATCGCCAACAAGCTCACGGCTGTCGCTGTCCGGGTGGCAAATCCGGCCGGAGATGCTTCCTGATTGATCTCAAAGAACCATACATGGCTTCAGTCACTCTTTGTCCATCTAACCAAAAAGTAGTATCAGATGTGTCCTCCCGATCCGACGAACCCACTCGCCCCGCAAACAGAAACCAAGGCCCCTATTGCCCAAACAGACGCCAAGGATACCGGTGCGCAAGCATCGAACTCAGGAAATGCCACAGCGCCACCAAAAGCTGCATCTCAGACAACGGCAGGCGCTTGGCTGAGTAAAAATCAGGCGGCCACTTACATCCAGCGTTTTCAGGATGCCGGGTATGATGATCTGTCGGATATGCTTCCCGACGTGATCAGAACCGTGCTTCAGGGCGAGAAGCCGGGCGTTGTCGATCGCCTGGTTCGCATTCGCACCGAGGAGCTTCGCCAGCCGCAGCCGCTTCCGCCGCCGGCGCTGAAACCGGGAATGGAAATGGATCTTTCCGCTCCCGTTCTGAAAGGCATGGATGGCGTATCCATCAAGCTGCCCGATCTCGGCGTCGCGCCTGATGCGCAGCAACGTCAGCCGGTCGTCTCCGCCGCTTCCCTGACCAATGAAGAGTGGTTGGCGCTGGCGATAAACAGCGATATGCTCATGGGTCTCGATCTCGAAAATTTTTTTGAGGGAGCATCGAGTACGCCGCAGGAGTGCTTCGCGCCTGCATTGTGGTGGAAGGTGCCGGATTCGAGAGAGTTCTTCAACTGCGAGCATCTCTCCGCGAAAATCAATACCGAAATCACCTACACCTCGAAATCGGCCACCATGGTTTCGGCGGGCTTCACGGCCGTTACGGCGAGCGTTTCCACCCCGTGGGTGAGCGCTTCGGTCTCGCACGAGCGAAGCTACAAGGAGGCGCAGTCGAGCAAGAAAAGCACGCTCTATATTGTCGGAACGTACGATCTTGACCGCGTCAGGGTTGACCTCGATCAGTGCACCGTCGTGTCGCCGAGATTCGTGAGCGCAGTTGAAAACGCTCTTGCCGATACCAATCCCAAGGAGGCGCTGACTCAGGTTTTTCAGAAATACGGGCAGATCATCGGAAAGCAGGTCACGCTTGGCGGACGCCTCTTTTTTATACAGGCAAAAGAGGAGATGGAGAGTTCAAAAGTCGAAACGCTGAAGAGCACCACTTCGGCGGCCATTGCCGGGGCATACGGAGCCTTCGGCGGGTCGGCAAGCGCTTCGTTCGGCTCTTCGTCGGAAAAGCAGGAGAGCAGCATGAACATGAATGAACGGATCGCTTTCCAGGCGGTCGGCGGAGATGTCACGCTTGCCAACAAGCCCGAAGAGTGGAAGGACACCATCAAATCTCCAGCCATGTGGGAGGTCATCCGTTACGACAGGATTCGCTATACCTATGAGCTTCTGAGTCCGGAATTGCAGGAACTCGTTCTGTTATACTGGGAACGCCCGATGGGCAATGACGAAGGGCCGATTGTGCTACCGGTCATCAAGATGGAGATGACGAAGGCGGCGGATGGCGTTGCCATAACCGGCTTCAAGCTCAGTTTCGGACAGAAAGTGGCCGGTCTTTCCATGCAATACTGGGCAACGTCGCAGGACGGCAGCGTCAAGTCCGACTGGATCAAGGAGGGAAAACTCTGCGGCACGCAGAACAGCGGCTCATCGCCGATTCAGGAGTTTCTCATCGAGCTGACCGGCGGCCTTTCCAAACGATACGAACTGCACTATCGCGCCCTTCGTGCCGACAACAATACCTATACCGACTGGGTGAGCGGCAAAGAAGTCTGCGGTGTCAAAGGTATGAAAATCAAGGATATACAGGCGGTGCTCTCTCCATTGGGAGGTGGCGTGCTGCGGATTCCCGCTGAATCGTTCATCCCGAGCGAGAGCAAAGGGACGTTCGACATCGGCAAGTACGGCCCTGGTATCGTCTGCGCGAACATTCCGGGCGAGTGGGCATTGACCTACCAGTGCCAGTACACCGGCTCCAAACCGGTAAGGCGGCGGCTCGAAGCGCTCTTCACATCGGCTGAAAACCGCCCTGTCAAGGTCGAGTTCAACGGGGAGATCGTCAATGGCGCGGCGCTTGAATACGCCACGGGAGCGTGGGATACCAGCGGTCTGCGCACAGCGAGAATCGGAACCGTCTCTCTGCAACCGGGCATGAACACCCTGAAGATCAGCAGGCCCGGCCCCTGGTCGCCGCATATGAAAGAGTTCAGGCTGATTGCCGAAGTGGTCGATATTCCGGCGACATCGTTCATCGGAAATCCTCCGATCAACAAGAATGGCAGCTATGGCGCTGGCGTCATCATCAGCAGCAGTGTTCCTCTTTCGGCGGATTATGAGTTCACCTTCACAGGGAAAAAACCGACAACGTTACTGCTTGAAGGCGTTTACACGGCAGCAGACAAGCGCCCGGTGGAAATCGTCATCAACCCCGACGATGCGGTGCCGCAAACATTTTCCAACGTTTTGGCCACGGTCACCGGAAGCTGGTATAAAGACAGGCAGACTGTGGAATCCATCGGCGAGGTGGTCGTTCGTCCGGGCAAGAACACGCTCAGGCTCCGCAAGAAGGATGGGCCTATTCCTCATATCCAGGAGTTCCGTCTGGTATCGAAAGAGCCGTTCTTCGATTTCGATCCTGACGCTAACTGAGGATTGTGCGCAACCTTGCCGGTAACGGCATGTGAATGAATACGTCACGCCCGGATGCGGATGGCGCCTGAACTGTCAGAAAATAGTTCAAGCGCCATTTCGCATTATCGGCGCAACCCGGTACGCGCCGCGCGAGCGCTGCTGAGCGTCGTCGCCTGCGAGCGCGAAGACGGGTATGGGCGGGAGGAGGAGATGATTGTAGATAAGTTTTGATACTCTAACAATGATGAATAATTGCTGTTGAGTGAGAGAATAATGTTGTTATCTGTGTCTGCATGGTGGTTTGGTGATAATTGCTCGTGTTAGGATCCAATTACATTTTTCTCAAATTCCTGATCTACTTCTCGTCTGAGGGATAGTATATATTCCTGATCTCCATTATATTGAACAATATTTCTTTCTTCATGTGTTTTAGGATTATGAAAATTCATTAGCTTGTCTAATAGTTTGCTTCCATACTGATTCTTTTTACCCCACATATTTGCATATAGTGTTTTAAGTCGTAAATGGTAATCATCAATTGATTCCCCAGGTTTGGTGAATATGTAATCAATAGTACTTTTTATTGCAAGATCAAACGTGCTTAATAACCAGCGAATATTTGTATTGTTTTCTTGTTCCTGATTTGTACGTGTTATTAATTGTTGTATAAGGCATAAATCCCAAGTAGCATTACGTATTCCTTCAATAGAAGAAGACTTTAGCATATTTGAGATTCTTTTTGAGCTAAAGTAAATTGATAAAAAATGGAACGCAGGGGCGGAAAAGAGGTAGTATTTGTGCATCCAGTCGATGAGTTCAAGCATAACATGATAATCTGTATTCCCTTTTGATTTTAAGGTGAGCGCTTTCTTGAGAAAAACTATATTTGTTTCAAAATGACGAAGCTTTGCGGGAATAACGGCATTTATTAACTCGCCGGCATCATGAGGTTTAATCTCGTGATTTTGTATGGACGATCTTACGCCTGTCGCAATATCCAGATAAATATTTGCATCTAAATTATCTGCTGCCCTGAAAATAGAAA
>CAIUQW010000060.1 GCA_903901395.1 uncultured Chlorobiales bacterium
CGACTCGGGCGTGACGACCAACGAAACGGCGGGATTCGAGGCGACGAGCGGCGCGAAGGGCGCTTTGGTGCAGAAGTCGATCCGCGCCTCTGGAAGAGCGCGATGCAGCTCGGCAAGCACGGGCGTCGTCAGCACGATGTCGCCGATGGCGCTGAGCCGCACGACGAGAACGCTTCGGATAGCACCGGGTTCCGTCACGACCAGAACTCCCACCAGGCTTTGTAGCCGTCAGGCTTCTTGTCCTTCTTGCCGGAGCTGCCAAGCGAGGCGATGCGTGCAGCCGCGACCTCCTTCATCCGCTCCTTGCCGGGGGTTTCGCCCTTGCGCTCGTCGATCATCTCCACCGCCTTGCGAAACTCCGGCAGCGCCTCGGAGCCGCGCCCGAGGCCGTCGAAAGCCAGCGCCCGGCTGAACACCGCTGAAATCCAGAGCTTGCCTTCGTCCTGGTTCAGCTCGCCCCGGCGATTGAAGTGATGCAGCGCCTTGTCTGCGGAGCGAAGCGCCTCGTCGAACGAGCCAAGCCCCGCCAGCGCCTCGGCCAGCCCGGCATGGCAAAAAGCGTCGAACCCGGCATGATCGAACGCCTCCTCGGGCGGCATCGTATGCGAAATCTCCATCGCCCTGCGGCAATTCGCCGCCGCCTCGTCATAATGGCCTTCGAGCAACTGACGCTGAGCGTCGGACAGCGCCAGATAAGCCCCGGCAACCTCTTTGAGTGGTTTCATAAACAAATAACTAAAGTACTACGAATATTTGTAACAAAAGTGAACGGCATTACCATGCTAATAGTTTATTATACATAGTGTTGAGTGTAACAAAATCACTAACATTTCTGGTGACATGAAAGAGGTCATGACTTTCAAGGCTGGCAAGTTCGTCTTTTGCGACCAGTACGACAAGCCCCAGATCGAGAAGCAGCTTGTCGAGGCGGCTACGCTGAACTCCGCCATCAGCGATCTGCCGATTCTGCCGAAGTGGTCGTCTCAGATCGATCCTGAGCTTCTCTACAGCTCGGTTGCCGGAACTGCTGCCATCGAAGGCAACGCTCTCGTCGCCGAGGAGGTTCGGGCGCTCGATGAGGGGAAAATACCCGATGCTGGCCACACGGCAAAAGACAAGCTTGAGATTACCAACCTGATCGGTGCGTACCGGCTGCTCGACGAGCGACAAGCGATGCCCTCGACCGCGCATCTTCTTGCAGAAAGCCACATCCGCGATCTGCATCGCCAGATCACGATCGGCTTGCCGTATGAGGACAACATCCCCGGCGTCTATCGCAATGGCATGGTCAAGGTTGGCGACAAGGCGCATGGCGGCATCTACACGCCTCCGAAGATCATCGAGGATGTCGAGATGCTCATGCGGGAGTTCATCGAGTGGATCAACAGCGGCGACCTCCTCAACGAAAATGCGTTTGTGCGGGCGGCGCTGGCGCACTACCACTTCTCGCTGATTCATCCGTTCTGGGACGGCAACGGGCGCGTGGCGCGGCTGGTCGAGGCGTTGCTGCTTCAGTCAGAGGGGATTCGCTACGTGCCAAAAATGCTCTCGAATTACTATTACCGGCACGTGGACGACTATTACCGCGCCTTCTCCGATACCATAAGGGCGGAGAAAGATGTCACGCCGTTTCTCGAATTCAATCTGCGCGGTGTGATCGAATCGTTGCAAACCATGAAAACCCGCATCGCGAATCTCATCAGAATGCTGGTCATGCGAGAGCACCTCCATCTGCTCGGCAGCAACAAGACTATCTCGAAGCGGCAAAACGACTTGATTACGCTGTTGCTCGATGATTCATCGGGGAAACAGTTCACGCTGCACGAGCTTCAGAAGAGCTTGCCCTATTCGATGCTCTACCGGAAAGTCTCCGAGATGACCGCGCGGCGTGACTTGAAAAATCTGCTCGACAGGAAGCTGCTCGTCGTCGATGCTGATGGACGTTACTCGCTGAACCTTCGCGGCTTCGATTTGTGACGGCTCACGCGCCCGGCTGCATCAACGCTTCGAGTTCGGCGGGAATCTCCGGGCGGCCACGTCCGTTGAGC
>CAIUQW010000061.1 GCA_903901395.1 uncultured Chlorobiales bacterium
CAGCCGCTGCGCCAGCAGGTCGGCGGGGTAGATTCGGCCCTCGGCATCCTGCATCACGAAGAATCGATCGTCATCGGCAACCAGCAGTTGTATGGCCGCAGCCGCCGGCTCGACCGACTGTCTGTTCCGCAGCACCAGTTCAGCTGCACCGAGTTCGTTCAGCCACTCGACACGCTGACGGACCAGCGGATCGTCGCTGACAATCACCAGAGATCGACCGCTCGTGCCCACATACCACGCTGACAACCAGCGTCGATAATCGGTCTCGGTATCAAGCGCGGAAACAGTGCCACTGGTGCGAGACAGTC
Source organism: uncultured Chlorobiales bacterium (assembly GCA_903901395.1). Lineage (GTDB taxonomy): Bacteria > Bacteroidota > Chlorobiia > Chlorobiales > Chlorobiaceae > Chlorobaculum. Next base: position 309 of record CAIUQW010000061.1, read on the forward strand.
GTCGGCCCGTTTCAGGCAGCTCGCGAGTATCCAGATGCAGTCGATTGATCGCCGGTCCTGTCTCCGCTGTTCCAGCCCCGTCAACATCCGCGGTTTGAAACAGACGAATCCCGAAATCCTTCCAGACAACCGGCACCGACTCGCCCGCCGCATCGAACACGTCCAGTCCGGCCCACGCAGTCGGGCAGCCGGCTCCTGTTACCAGCAGACCTCCCAGAACCCCCGAGGTCCGGCGCATCGCTTCATGCAGGGCTGCCGCAGTCGTCCGGCCCGCATCATGCACAGGAAACCCCAGTCTGCTGACGGCTGCAGTCACCCCCGCAAACAGGTCCTGAGAAAACGATCGAGCGTCATATCCGAGGATGATTGACCGCAGCGGCTCACGCTGCGATTCAGTATCCGGTGTCGGCACAGCACCCGTACGCTCGGCCACGGCGTTCCACGAACGCTGCAGACAAACACAGAACACTTCCGCCAGACGTTCCGCGAGGCTGCGATCGAGGACATTGAGCCACGGGCCTCGCACTCCGAACTCCGATCGCTCCAGACCTGCCCGCCGAAAGTGACGAACCCGCTGAATCTCGTCCACCGCGAATTCGGACAATCCTTCCGTATGTCGTCGCCATTCACACTGATCACACACGGACCATCCGGCGTGCAGCCGCGCCAGATGCACGGACCGGGAAATACCGGACACGGCACCGGGACAGACAAACAAACAATCCCCGGTTCCACCATCCGCCGGATCGAGTATGTTGAATTCCGACAGATTCATCTCGTTGACTCCCGGGTGGCAGCAATCTTCTTCAGCCTCCCCCAGCCGATCCTGCGACTGCTTCACCGGCATCCTGCGGATAGACCAGCAGTCGGTCGTGACACAGCAGCAGCAGGTCCGCCCGCCCGTCCCCGGTGACATCCACAATCAGGCCCTCGCGCGGCTGCAGTCCCCGGTCTGTGGCCGATGAGACCAGCCGCTTTTCCTCGAATACCCGAAAACTGGTGGCTTCACGAATGCCGTCGCGCTCGTCAAATCGCAGAATGGCGACGCCATCAATGCTGGTATCGATGGCCACCAGATCCATGGCTCCGTCTCCATTCACATCGCCGGCCAGCACGTCTGCCGGGAAAGCCTTCTCACGCTGAGATTCGAAGCCATACTTCCTGATAACACCAGTATATCGAGCCTGTTCCAGAGCAGCCTGACCTCGAAAATCAAGACGATCGCGATTATCAATACCAGAACTCCAATAGATATTTGACGCGCCAGCGTGGCTGTAGCGCGAATATCGTAATGCTGCTGGTCAACTGAAGCTGATGATCCAAACCACAGCGGGGGAAGCCATGTCATACTGAAGAGCGTCCGCATAATGGATGTTACCATCATGAGCGCCAGAATGAATGATACGGATAAGCCAGCACCAAGGAGTATTTTTTTTCGGAGTTCCTGGGTTGTTTTTTCAGCGTCAGGTTCCGGCAGAGCTAAAAGTTTGCTTTTACCATCGGCTTTCTTTAAATATTCGCCATAATAGGTGATTTTTGCGCTATTGAGCACTTCATTCATCGCTTTTGCCATCGCAACGTTCTGTTGATTCAACGCGATCATCGCCGTTGCGGCTCTTCTGGCCTGCTCACCTTCGAGAGGAGTTGGATAGGCATCTCGCAACACCAATATCATGGAGATTTTATCTCCTTTACCCGCAACCACCTGAGGCGTGTTTTGCTTCAGCTTGCCGAGCATATCGAGAATTTGAGGTGGAATTTTTTCCGATGTCAGAGCTATGAGCGTTTTATTGAAGGGTATCTTTTTCGCCTTTAATTCATCGAGAATACGAGTAAGCGGGGCGCCACTCATTGCCATTGCGTCGAGTGATTGTAACAGCGACATATCGACGCCGGGAAACAGCACCTCTTCGTATACAAACAGTTTGCGTCCGGCAAAAAGCTGAGGAGTGTTCTGAACGATGGATTCCGCCTGATCGGCAGTAACCGGCGGTTGACTACCCGTAATCTTGCTTTCGGCCAGACCCGCCAGCACATTTTTTTGCGCGGTATACACCGCCATGTTATAGTCCGGGCTATTGTCGAGCTTCATCTCTTTGCCTTTTCCCGCGAGCAGTTCGAGACGGACAAGATCGGCAAGAATACGCCTTTTCAGATTGGCGGACTCAGCATCGCTCATATCCGGCCTGGCCGAACGCTGATAGAGGTACTCGACCTGGCGCTTGGTTATTTCTGTGCCGTTGACCACCGCCGCAACGCCGGTATCTGACTCTTTGGCGGTTTGCTGAGAACATCCGGCAAGGATAGCGAGCAGCAGGGCGAAGAGAAGAGAGGTTAGTTTTTTCATGCTGCGAAGAAATTGAATTATGCTGTCATGCTCACACAATACACATGGCTGCAAATATAACTTCAATCAGATTAAAATGCGCTAAGTAACTATCGCTTTATTACTTTTTTTAGTCTGTGAGTTTCTTAACAACGAAAACCCGGAATCTGCCGGGTTTTCGTTGTTCTCAAAATGACATATCGAAAACAGGCGTTATGCCGTAATATCCTCTGTTCTGCTCTCATAGAGCTTGCGGCCACCGGCAAGCAGCCCGCCGATGCCAAGCAGCATCACCGTCGCCGGCTCAGGAACCGGACCCTGGGTTGGGTTGCCAGCAACAGGTAAGTCATTGTATCTCCAGACAACAGGGCCGCTTGGATCCAAAGAGGTTACTGAAAAGCCGCTGATTGTAGTTCCTCCGGCTGCCCCAACAATATCCGAGCCTGTCCAAGTCCATATGGCAGAATATCCACCTCCAGGAAGGTTTAAACCCCAATTAATATCAGGAGCGGCACCACCGTTAATTACTCCCGTTGTCGTGAGCGTGATGTAGTCGTTTGTGGCAAATGTGTCACCTTCACCGATCGTAAGATCATAGCTCCATGTTCCAGGAAAAGCACCGTTGGGAACAGCTGGATTATTAACAAAAGTGATTGCTGCCATTGCCTGTGAAGGCGCGAAACCGGTCATCAGGGCGATGCCGAGGCCGATGGTCGATAAGAGTTTTTTCATGTTCGTCCTTTGTTTTTGTTGTGGCAAACTGCTTTACCGACAAAACAAGCTATGCGTGATACAACTTCGGTTTTTTGCGCACTCCTTTCGAAAGGCAAAAAAACGCGCAAAACGTCACTTTATCAGTAAAAGCAACGCAAACCGCTGTTCTTTGGAAAAAAGGAGTAAAAGGACTACCTGACGATTTACCTATCCGCTCTGTCGAGAGGTTTGCAGTGATTCAAGGGTACTACAAAAACGGATACTACATGTGAATATTATGAAATATTATTCAGTACAGAAAAAAATATCGTGACGATTATGAAGATTTGTACATAAAGATTTTGATGGAAATATATTTTATTGTATGCTTTTTGGGGTGTTCAGGCAATTAAATATATGTGCAATATGTGAGATATTTGCGCGCTTCGGCATCCTCATTTGTTATATATCATCGCCAAGACAAATCCCCGCTTCGATAGTTTTCAGAACGAGGATTTGTCTTGGTCAGCGAGTATCGTTTGTCGAAGCGATCTCATTCGATCTTCGCCCTCTACTTCTTCTCCCTTTTCACGCTTGCCACAAAATCGTCGGGGCGGCCCTGCTTTGGCAGGCCGAGAATCTGACGGGCGCGGTCGAGGGCGTCGTCGATGTTGCCGTGGATGTTCTCTTCGCCGATCATCTCCGCCAGGCCGTACTGCTGCATGGCGAAGATCGGCTGGGCGTGGACGCCGGAGAGAATCAGCTTCGTGCCGGTTTTCTGGCAGTCCGCGGCCAGCTCCTTCAGCATGTTCAGGCCGGTGGCGTCGATGCTCATCACCTTGCGCATCCTGATGATGCGGATTTCGGGCGCTTTGCCGACCACGTGCATGGCGTCCTTGAACTTCGAGGCCGCGCCGAAAAAGAATGGGCCGCTGACTTCGAACACATCCACGCCCGCCGGAATGCTGCGTGTGACGATGGCGTTCGGATCGGATGAATCCTCCTCGTCCTTCAGCTCGCCGGTGACGATGCCGACGTTGCTGAGGCTCGCCATGCGCTGCATGAAGAGGATCACCGAGAGCATCATGCCGACCTCGATGGCTATCGTCAAATCGAAGATCACCGTCAGGCCGAAGGTGGTGAGCAGCACGGCCACGTCGCTTTTCGGGCTTTTGAGGAGCTGGCGGAAGACGTGGTGCTCGCTCATGTTCCAGGCGACGACGATCAGAATCGCGGCGAGCGTCGGCATTGGAATCAGCCTGGCCCACGAGCCGAAAACGAGCATGATCGCGAGCAGCGTGATGGCGTGAACGATTCCGGCAATCGGCGTGCGTCCGCCGTTTTTGACGTTGGTTGCGGTGCGGGCGATCGCGCCGGTGACCGGAATACCGCCGAAGAGTGGCGAGACGATGTTGGCGACGCCCTGAGCGACCAGCTCCATGTTCGACTTGTGCCGCGCGCCGATCATGCCGTCGGCGACCACCGCCGAGAGCAGCGCCTCGATGGCTCCCAGCATCGCAATCGTGGTGGCGGGCATGATGAGGTGGCGGATGGTCGCCATGTCGAGCGACGGAAAGGTCGGCGAGGGAATCGAGGCCGAGATGTCGCCGAAGCGGCTCTCGATGGTATCCACCGGAAGGTGCAGCATCTGCACGGCCAGCGTCGTGACGATGAGCGCGATCAGCGGGCCGGGAATTTTCCGCGAAACTTTTGGCCAGAAGATGATGATCAGAAGCGCAACCACGCCGATGATGAGCGTCTCAGGGCTGGTGGTCGGAAACGCTTTGATGTAGGCGGCCCACTTGTCGATGAAGTCGGCGGGCACCTTGGCCATGCTGAGACCGAGGAAATCCTTCACTTCGCTCGAAAAGATGATGACGGCGATGCCGCTGGTGAAGCCGACGATGACCGGGTAGGGGATGAACTTGATGAGCGAGCCGAGCTGCGAGAAGCCCATGACGACGAGGATCACGCCCGCCATGATGGTGGCGATCATGAGGCCGTTGACGCCGTATTGCTGGACGATGCCGTAAAGTATGACGATGAATGCTCCGGTAGGGCCGCCGATCTGCACGCGGCTGCCGCCGAGAAAAGAGATCAGGAAGCCGCCGATGACGGCGCTGACGAGGCCCTTGTCGGGCGAGACGCCCGAGGCGATGGCGAAGGCGATGGCAAGCGGCAGAGCCACGATGCCGACGAGGATGCCGGAGATGATGTCGCGAACGAGCTGATCCTTGTTCAGCTCGGGAAGAACGGTAAAAAGCTTGGGTTTGAACATTTGTCTGTAATGATCTGATGTGAAGGAACGGCAGTGGACTGCACCCGGTGGCCGACGGATCGACGCATTGCCCGAACGCGTAATGCCCGGAAGGTCTCGACTCTCCGGGTTCGTTCATGGATTTCCGGCAATCGCGTTGACCGGTCAGCGCAGGAACTGTCTACTGTTATACAATCTATAGTTTTCAGGGAATTATCAAGGGGCCGGACGATAATCTTTAAAACCCGTTTGCGTTCATCCCCAACCCGAATCCGGTGTGACGATGAACGCATAACCGTTGACTCTGACTCGGCAGGAGCTTCAACGAAACTTGCTTGGGCATGGCGAACTGGTTCGCAGCGCAAGCGCTCGATGCTGGCATATCGCCGGTGTCATATCTCGAAATCACCGGTGAAGACTCTTGCCTTGTCGAGGGTGATATACACCTCTTCGCCTTTGGAGAGTTCGAGGTTTCGCCAGGTTTCGCGGGAGATTTCGGCTTCGATGGGGGTGTCGAATCCGGCGCTTTCCAGTTCGAGGGTGATCTGGCTGCCGGTGAGGCGGATGTCCCTGATGACGCCCGGATGGTCGTTGCCGTTCCTGATTTTGCTGATGCCGATGTCGTGCGGGCGGATGAAGGCCTGACCCGTTTTCACCTCATGGCCGTTCAGCTCGCGACGCTCATCGGGCAGGGGCTGGCCGAGCACCACCTTGCCGTTCCGGACTCGTCCGTGGAAGACATTGACGTTGCCGAGAAAATTGTAGACAAACGAGTTTGCCGGATGGTCGTAGACCTCCTGCGGCGTTCCTTCCTGTTCGATTTTTCCCTTGTTGATCACCACGATCCGGTCGGCCAGTTCAAGCGCCTCCTCCTGGTCGTGGGTGACGAAGATACTGGTGACGTGGATGTCGTCATGCAGCTTGCGCAGCCAGCGTCGCAGCTCCTGGCGTACCTTGGCGTCGAGTGCGGAGAAGGGTTCGTCGAGCAGCAGCACCTTCGGGTTGACGGCAAGCGCGCGGGCAAGAGCGACGCGCTGGCGTTGGCCACCGGAGAGTTGCGAGGGATAACGCTTCGCGGCCCAATCCATCTGCACGAGCTTCAGAAGGTGCATGACTCTGTCGCGGATATCCTGCTTCGATGGACGTTCCGATGCAGGCTTGACCGTGAGGCCGAAGGCGACGTTGTCGAACACATTCAGCCGCCTGAAAAGAGCGTAGTGCTGGAAGACGAAGCCGACGTTTTTTGACCGGGCGGGCAGATTGGTCGTGTCCCGGTTTTCAAGGATGATGCTGCCGACGTCGGCGGTTTCGAGGCCTGCGATGATTCTCAGGAGGGTTGTTTTGCCGCAGCCGGAGGGGCCGAGCAGGGCGATGAGTTCGCCCGTGGCGACCTTGAGGCTGATATTGTCGAGGGCCGTATAGCCGGGAAAACGCTTGGTGATGTTCTGTATTTCGATACTCATGATGTTCAGTGTCTGGTGTTGTGGCTGCCTTCGAGCCGTTGTTCAAGCGCCGTTTTGACTCCTATCGTGACGAGCGCAAGAAAGACCAGGATCGAGGCGACGGCAAAGGAAGCGGTGTAGTTGTATTCGCTGTAGAGAATCTCCACGTGCAGCGGAATGGTGTTGGTCATGCCCCGGATGTGGCCGGAAACCACCGACACCGCGCCGAACTCGCCGATGGAGCGGGCGGTGCAGAGCACCATGCCGTACATGAGTCCCCAGCCGATATTTGGCAGGGTGATCATCCTGAAGAGCCGCCAGCCTCCGGCTCCGAGCGTGATCGCAGCCTCCTCCTCTTCGCGACCCTGCGACTCCATCAGCGGAATCAGCTCTCTGGCGACGAAGGGAAAGGTGATGAAGAGCGTGGCGATGACGATGCCGGGCGTAGCGAAGATGATCTTGATGCCGTGGTCGCCAAGCCATGAGCCGAAGGGCGTGCGGCTGCCGAGAAGCAGCACGAAGATGAGTCCGGCGATGACCGGCGAGACGGCGAAGGGCAGGTCGAGCAGGCTGACAAGCAGCGTTTTGCCCTTGAAGGAGAACTTCGATATAGCCCAGGCCGCGGTCACGCCGAACACTGCGTTGATGGGCACGACAATCGAGGCGGTGAGCAGCGTGAGCTTGACGGCCTCAAGGGCGACCGGCTCGCGGATGGCGTCGATGTAGAGTTGCCACCCTTTGCTGAGCGCCTGTGAAAAGACGAGCGCGAGAGGCATGAAGATGAATCCGGCAAAAAAGAGAAGCGTCAGGCCGATGAGAACCGCCTGCACAGCCAGAGGATCGTTTTTCGCAGGCGTTCGGCTGGGCGAGGCTGTATGGTTTTGTCTCTGTTGCATGAAACGGGTTCGGTGGTTAGCGGTAAGCTTTCTGTTGCCAGCGCTGCACGCCGTTGAGCACGAGCAGCATGATGAAGGAGATGAGAAGCAGCACGAAGGCCACTGCCGACGCGCCGTCGTAGTCGAACTGGTCGAGCTTGCTCATGATCATCAGCGGCGCGATCTCGGTTTTGAATGGCAGGTTGCCCGCGATGAAGATCACCGAGCCGTATTCGCCAATCGACCGCGCGAAGGCGAGCGTGACGCCGGTCAGAAGAGCTGGGAAGAGATGCGGAAACAGGATTTTCCTGAAGGTCTGCCAGCGGCTCGCGCCGAGGCTTTGCGCTGCCTCCTCGATCTCCGTTTCAAGTTCGGCGATGACCGGCTGCACCGTGCGCACGACGAAGGGAAAGCCGATGAAGATCAGCGCCACGACGATACCCGCAGGCGTGTTCGCCAGCTCGATGCCGAAGCGCGAAAGCACCTGGCCCGGCAGCGTGGCGGGGGAGTAGAGCGTCGCGAAGCAGATGCCTGCCACGGCGGTCGGCAGGGCGAAGGGAAGATCGACAAAGGCGTCGAGAAAGCGTCGGCCCGGAAAGCGGTAGCGGGTGAGCGTCCACGCCGTCAGGAATCCTGCTCCTGCATCGAAAATCGCCGCGAAAAAGGCGCTCGACAGGCTCAGCCGGTACGAGGCGAGCACGCGAGGCGAGCTGACCGCGGCAAGGAAGCGCTCCGGTTCAATGCCGATGGTCGAAATCACGATGGTGCTCAATGGCACGAGGACGATTGCCGAGAGATAGAAAACCGTGTAGCCCATCGAAAGGCCGAAGCCCGGCAGAATCCGGCGTTGTCTTTTGCTGAAAGGGTGCATGATGGCGTTGAATGAAAATGAAAACGGCCTGAAACGGGATCGTGTGAGCGAAAAGCCCGTCTCAGGCCGTGAGTGGTCAGGCGAATGGTTCAGGGCGCGTAGATCTGATCGAAAGTGCCGCCGTCGCTGAAATGCGCTTTCTGCGCCTGCCGCCAGGTGCCGAACAGCTCGCCGAGGGTGAAGAGCCTGATGTTCGGGAAGGATGTGGCATATTTTTTCAGAATGGCCGCATTGCGTGGACGGTAGGAGTTCCGCGCAATGATCTCCTGCGCTTCCGGCGAGTAGAGGTAGGTCAGGTAAGCTTCAGCCACTTTTCGCGTGCCGTGTTTGGCGACGTTTTTGTCAACCACCGCCACCGGAGGTTCCGCGAGAATGCTGACCGCAGGCGCGACGATTTCAAACTTGTCTGCGCCGAACTCTTTGATCACCAGATGCGCTTCGTTTTCCCAGGTGATCAGCACATCGCCAATGCCGCGCTGCGTAAAGGTGAGCGTCGAACCGCGAGCGCCGGTATCGAGCACCGGCACATTCTTGTAGAGCGCCTTGACGAACGCTTTTGCCTGCGCCGCCGAGCCGGTCTGCTTCTGCTTGTA
>CAIUQW010000062.1 GCA_903901395.1 uncultured Chlorobiales bacterium
CAGGAGTTGTTCAGTCAGCCGCCAGCATTGGCCGAATCATTCCTGAAAAAGTGGTATTTCTGGGCGACCCACAGCAGAGTACAGCCTATGAAAGAGGCTGCTTACACGATAAAAAATCATTGGTTAGGGATTTTACGCTGGTTCACCTCCCGAATCAGCAACGGTAAGCTGGAGGGTCTCAACAGTCTGGTTCAGGCCGCCAAAGCACGAGCGCGGGGCTATCGCACGCACAGAAATCTCATCACGATGATTTACCTGATCAGCGGTAAACTCAATTTCTGCTTACCCACTTGATACAGCGAGGAACCCGTTAAGAGTTTTAATCGACAGAGTAATAATATTGTATTATCCTCTTAGACCAAGCGGAGAGGGGGTCACTATATACTATATTGTGCATGAGTTGTGCTAACGCTCAGGTTCGGGTTACGTGAATCCGCCAGCCATTTTCCCGCCCCCTTCTCACAAATTCCCCAGCACGAACTCGCATCTCGCTTTGACCGGCATTTTCGGCACTTCGATCAACTCGTAGCCCAGCGATTCGTAGACCTTGCGAATGGCGGCGTGGAGCGCTTTGGCTTCCGCGAGGGTTTGGGGGCGTTCGCTGTCGTTGACGTAAATTTCGGGCCACGGGGGGAGGATAAAGGCCGTGCGCTGGTAGCGGCATCGGGCGTGAGTTTCGAGGTAGTGGGCGGGGATGTCGAGGCCGCGCTGGCGGAGGTAGCCGAAGATGTCGGGGAGGGCGCGGTCGAAAAAGCAGAGGCCGCCCGCCTCCGAGGCGTGGTCGTGCTGGAGGAGCATTTCGGCGAAAGCGAGGCGGGCGAAGGCTTCGAGGTCGTTCCAGGGCATCACGCCGCCGGGCCGCCTCGCTTCGCGGCGGATCAGCTCGCGCGAAACCTCCGGATAGCAGCGCTGGCCGAGCGTTTCGAGCGCTTCTATGAGCGTGCTCTTGCCGCTGCCCGGCCCGCCGGTGATGATGTAGCGGCGCGTCGTCGCCGTTTCGGTCGCGATCATGGCTGCGTCAGCGCGGGGAACCAGTTGGCGAGGTTGTCGCGCTCGCCCCAGTAGAGGTGCAGGTAGGAGGCGATGGTGTTGGCGGCGCGGAAGAGTTGCGTCTCGACTTGCTGGTCGCGGGCGTTGCGTACTTCGGCGATGTTCTCGATTTGGCCTTGCCGTGAAATTCGGGAGTAGTGGAATTCGTGGCCGCGCAGTTCGATGCCAGCCGTTCCCGTCGGGTAAACCTTTCTGTAGCCGAGGGTTAAGCGGGCCTCCTGCAAGGTGGTGTCGAGGTCGAGTACGCCGCACATCGGATATGACGCGCCGTCGGCGAGGGTGAGTGTCTGGCCGAGGTACATCAGGCCGCCGCACTCGGCGTAGGTCGCGCCTCCGCTACGGCACCATCCGGCAATAGATTCGCGCATCGAGGCGTTCTCCGCGAGCGCTCGCGCGTGCAGCTCCGGGTAGCCTCCGGCGAGATAGACGAGGTCTGCGTCGGGCAGCTTCTCATCGTGCAGCGGGCTGAAGAAGCGCACTTCGCCGTATCGACTGAGCGCCTCTATGTTGGCGTGGTAGATGAAGTTGAAGGCTTCGTCCCTGGCGACGGCGATCACTTTGCCCGATCTTTCCGTTCGCATTGGAACCGCTTCGACTTCCGGCAGCTCGATCTTCGCCACTTCGAGGAGGCGTTCGATATTCACCGTTTTTTCGATGTGATCGGCCATCGCGTCGATGACGGCTTGCCGGTCGTACTCCGCCGAGGTGTTGAGGCCGAGGTGGCGCTCGTCGATGGTAATGGCGCTGTTGCGCGGCAGGTAGCCGAGCGGCTTCA
>CAIUQW010000063.1 GCA_903901395.1 uncultured Chlorobiales bacterium
ATGGAAAAGCTTGCGACAATGGGAATCAAAAAGGATGCGATAATTACCGAAGGCTAAATGAAGCAGGGTATTAACCCATTCTCTACCCATTAAATCCCAATCCCCAATGACCATGCAGCTCAGTTGCCCTTCGCCGATTCTTCAGCATGAAACCGTCCAGATGGCTCATGGCGCGGGGGGGCGTTTGTCGCAGGAGCTGACGGCGCGGGTGTTCATGCCGCATCTCGGCAATCCGGTGCTCGATCAGCTCGACGATCAGGCGCGGTTCGAGGCCGAGCCGGGGCGCATCGCGTTCACCACCGACACCTACGTCGTCTCGCCGATCTTTTTCCCTGGCGGGAACATCGGCGATCTGGCGGTTAACGGCACGGTGAACGACCTCTCCGTCGGTGGCGCGGTGCCGCGCTACCTGAGCGCCGGGTTCGTGCTCGAAGAGGGGCTGCCGCTCGCCGACCTCGAACGGATCGTCAAAAGCATGGCCGAGGCCGCGCGGAAAGCCGGGGTGGTGATCGCGTGCGGCGACACGAAAGTGGTGCAGAAAGGGCAGTGCGACCGGATTTTCATCAACACCTCCGGCATCGGCTTCATCCCGCCGGGGCGCGACGTGTCGTGCCGCAACCTCCGGCCCGGCGATGCGGTCATCCTCTCCGGCACCATTGGCGACCACGGCATGGCGATTCTCACCACCCGCGAAGGCCTCTCCTTCCAGAGCCGCATCACAAGCGACTCCGCCGCCCTGAACGGCATGATCGCCGAGCTGCTCGCCGCCGCGCCCAGCCTCCACGCCATGCGCGACCCCACCCGAGGCGGCGTCGCGGCCACGCTCAACGAACTTGCCGCCTCGTCGTCGGTCGGCATCGAACTCGACGAAACCGCGATCCCCGTTCGCGAAGAGGTGCGCGGAGCCGCCGAACTCCTCGGCATCGACCCACTCACCATCGCCAACGAAGGCAAAGTGCTGATCGTCGTCCCCGCCGCCGAAGCCGAAGCAGCGCTTGCCGCGATGCGCTCGCACGAGCACGGCAAAGAAGCCGCGATCATCGGCAACGTCACCGAAGAGCACCCCGGCATGGTGGTGATGCGCACGCCCTTCGGCAGCCGCCGAATTGTTGAAATGCCGCTGGGGGAACAGTTGCCGAGGATTTGCTGAGGAGAATGGCGGACGAAGTGGACGTTGTGGCCGAGGTGGACTGAGTGGACGAACACAGAGTTGTCCAGCCAGTCCATTCGGTCCATTGAAGCTCTTGCTGTGCTTTGAATTCATACGTTGTACGTATATTCTCTTTCGTTGCGAGCGGTTTTTTTCGGATTGTTGCCTTTTCCGAGCGCGTTTGCATCCGCTGAATCCAACCTCGATCTATCTCATTCTCTTATGGCGTATTACAGGAAAATCTGCTTTGTCGAGGCTCCGCAGGCGATTGTTACGCCGTTTCCGAGGTATATCAGCGACTGTATCGGGGTTTGCTATCTCGCTGCTGCCGTGGAGGATATCGTCGAGAGCATGGCGATGCCGGAGAACTATTACAATGACGGGATTTTCGAGAGTTTCGAGCGGTTGCTGAAATCGCGCCCGTTCGATCTCGTCGCCATCTCCTCGATGACCGGAGGCTTCAACAATGCGGAGAAACTTGCACGGATCGCCAAAAAACATGGCATTACGGTGGTGATGGGCGGCTTCCATCCGACCGCGCTGCCCGAGCAGGTGCTCGATCTCGGGTGCGTCGATCTGGTGGTGATCGGCGAAGGGGAGGCGACCTTTCGGGAGCTGGTCGAAAAGGGGCCGTCGCGCGAGGTGAAGGGGCTGGTCTGGAAGGAGAACGGCGAGTTTGTCTATACCGGAATGCGCGAGCTGATCAAGGATGTGGACTCGATCCGGTTGCCGTTGCGTTCTATCCGGCCCGAGCGGTTTGGCGAGAAGAGCGCGGATTACACCATTGATACGATTTATACGTCGCGTGGTTGTCCCTGGGTCTGTTCGTTCTGCGCGAACGACAAGATGCACAAGCAATGGCGGGGCCGGAGCGCGGAGAATGTGGTCGAGGAGATCGCGCAGTTGCACGATCCCAAAAAGAAGAAGCTGCTGAAGATTTGGGACGCGAATTTCCTCACCAACATCAAGCGCGTCGAGCGGATTTGCGACCTCATGATCGAGCGCGGACTGACCAACTTCAGGATCGTCACCGAAACCCGAGCCAAGGATATTATCCGCGCCGAACGCATCCTGCCGAAGCTGCGCATGATCGGGCTGAACAAGGTGGGCCTCGGCATCGAGAGTCCGAATCCGAAGACGCTTGAACTGATGAACAAGCAGAACTCGCTCGACGAGGTGACGACGGCGATCAATCTGCTCAACAAATTCGGCGTCGGCTCGGAGGGGTACTTCATCGTCGGCCACTACGCGGAGAGCGTCGAGGACACGATGCCTTACCCGAAATTCGCCCGAGCGCTCGGCCTTCGCCAGACGCTTTTCATGGCGATGACGCCCTATCCCGGTACGAAGATTTTCGACGAATACGCTCGCGAGAATAATATTACGTCATTCGACTGGGACCTGTATAACAACTTCGTGCCGGTGATCCGCACGGCGCATATGGAGAACCGCGACATCATGCGCATGATGGTTTACTGCAACGTGGCCTTCTGCGACTACCGCTCCGTGCTCAAGCGCGACGATAATCGCGGCGTGCTGCTGGCATTTTTGAAGGACTTGTTCCAGCTCGTCTTTCTGCTCAAGATCAACAAAACGCTCGACCGGAAAGAGGCCGCGCAGATTCTCTTCGAGGCGTTCGAGCTGTGGATCGGAACCTCGCCGTCGCCAGAATACGTTAAAACACCGACGCCACCGCCGCTCAAGCAGCCTACCGGCGTGTGCCTCGCGCACTCATCCGGCCAGCGCATCGACTTCCGCATCGAGCAGGCGGGCGACCGGCGCGTGCTGAAACTACGCCAGGTTCCGGCGAACGAACCGCCGGAGTTCCCGGTAGTGCGTCTCGAAGAGGTGGTCGATGCGGCCTTCTCGCTCACGATGGACGACCTCATGCGGCTGCTCTACCGCAACGAACTGATACGCAACAACCCCCGCCACACCACCCGCCAGGCGCTGGCGCTCGTCGGAGATCGCGAAATTCGCAAACTGGCGATGCGCTTCTGGAGGCTCTATCGCGGATGCTATCGGTGATCAGTGGATTTGAAAGTCGATGGATAGAGTAGAATCTACCGATAGCAATCGTTGTTACAGAAAGAAATTGAGCTGAAGCCCCTGATTTATTTTGTGTTATCCATAAACCCCGGACTAAAGTCCGGGGCAATTGTTTAAAAATTTGAATCGCCGGAATAATAACATTCAGGAGGGTTTTAACCCTCTGGACATTCTGTTCTCTTGTATTCAAAATTGCCTCGGCTTTCAAGCCGGGGTCGCAGATGCCAATAAATACAATGGGCTTCAGCCCAATTTCTTTTTCCGGTAAGTTTTGTGAGTTATTGCTGCCGGAGTAATAAACCGGTTTAAGCGCAGGAGCCAATTATTGATCGTATTCGGGATCGTCATCGTGTATTTGACCCCGATACCGATGCGACCGGAAACTTTTCAACAAACGACGTAACCGATTTTCATGATAGAAGCGATTTTGTGGGATAACGATGGGGTACTGATTGACAGCGAGGCGATTTTTTTCGAGATGACTCGCTCCTTTTTCGCCGAGGCGGGGCTGCATATCGATGCGGAGTACTGGGGCGTCGAGTATCTCGGCAATGCGAAGCACAGCTACCAGATCGCCGGGGAGCTTGGGCTTGCGCCGGAGCTGATTCCGCCGCTGCTCGACCGGCGCAACGAGGCGTTCGTCCAGCGGTTGCGCTCGCCGGTGCCGCTCATGCCGATGGTTCGCGAGACTATCGAGACGCTCTCCGGCAATGTGCGGCTCGCCATCGTGACGGGCAGTCCGCGCGACAAGGTGATGCTGATGCACGCGGCGCACGGCCTGCTCGACCACTTCGAGGTCATCGTCACCGATGATGAAATCGCGAACGCCAAGCCCCATCCGGAGCCGTATCTGAAAGCTATGGAAATGTTGGGGGTGACGCCGGAGCAGTGCCTCGCGGTGGAGGATTCGCGGCGCGGCCTCGATTCAGCGGTGGCCGCCGGGCTGCGGTGCATCGCGGTGCCGAACGCACTGACGCGGATTCAGCGCTTCGAGCGGGCCTTCGCCGTGGAAGATGATGCTTCGGGCGTGCTAAAGCATGTGCGGTGGATGCATCGCGCGAGCAGGAGCGAATAGCTCAGACGTTCATCCGCCGGAAGCTGTCATGGCTGCGCCGTGCAGGAGCTCAGCGTCTGATCGACTGCTTCGATGAAATCGCTGATACTGAAGGGCTTCTGGATGAAATTCGCCTCGTCGTCATCCGTCCAACACCGAATGGTGGTTTCCGGCGCGTGCGCCGACATGAAAAGAAGCTTCATCGATGGATTTTTCTGCCGGAGCTGTCGGCTCATCTCCATGCAGTTCATGTCCGGAAGCACGACGTCGGTCACCACCAGATCCACGGGTTTGGCGTGGCATTCGGTGATTTTCAGGCACTCTCCGGCATCTTTGGCGGTGAGCACGGTAAAGTCGCGGCTTTCAAGAATGTCTTCGATCAGTCTGAGAATAAACGGCTCGTCGTCAACCACCATGATCGTCTCTTTTTTCGGTGAAACGTCAGCCGTTTCAATGCTTTCCTTCAGCACGGTTTTAACCTCCACAGTTTCAGCCTGATGGTGCAGCGGCAGATAGATCGCGAAGGTCGTGCCCTGGCCCGGCTCCGTGTGACATTCGATGTGGCCGTTGTTCTGCATCACGATGCCGTAGACCGTCGAAAGGCCGAGGCCGGTGCCTTTGCCGATCTCTTTGGTGGTGAAGAATGGCTCGTAAATGTGAGGCAGAACCTGTTCGTCGATGCCGCAGCCATCGTCGCTCACAGAGAGTTTCGCGAACTTTCCCGGCTTGAATCCCGACCTGCCGTTGACGCAATCGGCCATGTCGAGCTGAATGGATTCGCATCCGATCTGAATCGCTCCGTTCCCGGCGATGGCGTCGCGGGCGTTGACGAGCAGGTTGGTAAGAATCTGGTCGAGCTGCATCGGGTCGAGCTTCACCTGAACCGTTTCGTCGCGAGGCTTCCATTCGAGGTCGATGCCTTCGCCGATGAGGCTCCGGTGCAGGCGCAGGCTCTCCGAAACTGCCCCGTTCAGTTCGAACACCTGTGGTATCATGACCTGCTTTCTGGCGAAAGTGAGGAGCTGGCGGGTCATTTCCGATGAACGGCTCGCGAGCTGGTGAATGTCATCGATGTGCGAAACGGCGGGATTGGCGGCGTCGAGCTTTTTGAGAGCCAGCTCTGTATTTCCAAGGATCGCCGTAAGGGCGTTATTGAAGTCGTGGGCAATGCCGCCTGCAAGCTGGCCGACAAGCTCCATTTTCTGATACTGCAAAATCTGCTCCTGAAGCTTTTTCTGCTGCTCTTCAGCTCGCTTGAGTTCGGTGATTTCGGTCACGACCGCCACCATGCAGGGATTTCCCTCGATGATGGCCCGTTTGCCGCGAAACATCGCCCATTTGTAGGGCGGCCCGCTTTTGTGGTACATTCTGAACTCGGCGCTCTCCTCGGTGTTGCAATAGATGATC
>CAIUQW010000064.1 GCA_903901395.1 uncultured Chlorobiales bacterium
ACGTTGAAGGAACCCGACCCGGCGGAACTCGCTGCGGCTAAATCAAAAATGCTCGGCTCGATGATCCTCGGCATGGAGAAGATGACGCGGCGCATGTCCAACATCGCCCAGGATGTTTTTTACTTCGGGCGATACGTGTCACCCGCCGAAAAAGCCGGTTTGATCGAAGAGGTGACGACTGACGAAATCGCGCTGTCGGTCGAGTCGCTTAGCCTTCCCGAAAAGCTCTCGACACTGGTCTACAAACCGGGACGCGGATAGCCTCAGTCCGATCGGATGAAGCCGCGACGGAATCGGAACGCGCATCTGTTTACAGGACAATGCTTTAACGAGCCGTTTTTCAAAAAGACCGAAAAAATCGTATTATTGAAGCTTTCATTTTTCAACACTTAACCGGTCACGAAGAGCTTTGCAAAAGAATATCACGAATGTCAGCGAAACCGAGCAGGAACTTGAAATCATTCTGACTGCCGAGGAGTACCAGCCCGAATACGACTCTGAACTCGAAGAGGCGCGCCGATCCGTCAAAATCAAGGGCTTCCGTCCGGGTCACGTACCCGCGGGCATGCTCAAGCGCATGATCGGGCCTTCCATCGAAGCTGGCGTCGCCGAAAAGATGGCTTCGAAGCATTTCGCCGCCATCGCCGAGGCGGAAAATATTAACCCGGCCAGCCGCGCCCAGATCGAGAACTTCAACTACGAGGACGGCAAGCTGACCATCCGCATCTCCTACGAAATCCATCCCGAATTCGAGCTGAGCGATATCAGCACCTACACCTTCAGCCAGGCGGAGTACACTGTCACCGACGAGGATGTCGAGCGTGAAATCAAGCTGATCCTCCGCGGCCACGGCACGATGGTTGTCAGCGAAGAGCCTGCCGCCGAGGGCGACACGGTGATCGGCGACGTCAACAAGCTCGATGCCGAGGGCAATCCGGTTGAAAATGCGAAGAACGAGAACCACCACTTCAACCTTGAATATCTGCCTGCGGACAACCCGTTCCGCGTGGCGCTCGAAGGCAAGAAAGCCGGTGAGACTGTCGAAGTGACCGTGGAGCCAAAGGAAGAGGGTGGCGAGACGATGCGCTATCGCGTCGATGTCAAAGAGGTCAAGCGCCTCGAACTGCCTGAGCTGGACGACGAACTGGTCAAGGAGATCAGCCACCAGCGCTTCGAGAAGGTCGAAGACTTCAAGGCCGATGTCCGCTTGCAGCTCGTGCAGCACTTCTCCGACAAATCGGAGCACGATCTGCTCGAAGCCATTTCAGCGAAGATGATCGACGAGCATCCGGTACCCACGCCGAGAGCGATGGTCGCCCAGTTCCAGAACATGCTGCTCGAAAACGCCAAGCGTCAGATCGGCGGCCAGTTCCCCAAAGGTCTCGACGAGCGCGAGTTCTTCAACACCATGAAGCCGAATGCCGAAAAGCACGCCCGCTGGCTCCTGGTCAGCCAGAAGATCGCCAAGGAGAACAATCTTGAAGTGACCGACGAGGATATCAAAGCCTATGCCGTGAAAGAGGCTGAAAAAGAGCCGTCGCTAACCGTCGAAGCGCTGCTCGAAACCTACAACTCCAGCGAGTTCAAGGATTACATCATCGACACGATCCTGAAGGAGAAAATCTACGACGTGATCAAGTCCAAAGTGACCATCACCAAAGAGGCCACCCCGATTCCGGCGCACAACAACTAAGTGCTTGGATAAAAAGACAGTTAGCAAAAAGGCTCATCGAAAGATGGGCTTTTTTTTGTGGGGGGAACACGGACGAGCACGGACTGACACGGACTTGGTGGACAATTCGGAAAAGGAACCGTGGCTGCCTGTCCATTCCTGTCCATACCCGTCCATCAAACCTGCTCGAAAAGCGCCATAGCCACGGCAGAGTGGTGGTCGTGCGAAATAGAGATGCTGACCTTGCCGGTAAAGGAGGGTGAATGAATCGTCACGAATGGTTTGCCTGCCTCGTCGTTGAGCACCTCAATATTGTGCCAGAAAAGGCCTTTCGAGATGCCGGTGCCGAGCGCCTTCGAAACCGCCTCCTTCGCCGCGAACCGTCCGGCGAGGCTCGCTACCGGATCGGGCTTTGAGAGACACAGAGCCATTTCGGCGTCGGTGAGGATTTTCTTCATGAAGGTCTGGCCGAAACGCTCGTAACTCGAACGGATACGAGCGATTTCCACAATATCGACGCCGACCTCCG
>CAIUQW010000065.1 GCA_903901395.1 uncultured Chlorobiales bacterium
AACGGGGTCAAAGTTGTCGCAGATCGCAAACCCTCAATGTTTAAGGTGCTGGCTGAACCCACCATTGTCACCATGAATGGCAAGGAGGGCTATTTCCTGGTGGGCGGCAAAATTTTTGTACCCATCGCTATCGATAGACTTACCGGAGACATTACTGCCGAACCGCAAATCTATGGCGTTGGGTTACGCTTTACGCCGGTCGTGCTGGATGCAGACCGTATTTCGCTCAAGGTCGTCTCTGAAGTTTCCGAGCCTGATGCGGACTCTTTCAATGCTGAAATTACCTCCAATTATCCCGCATTTAAAGTCAGCACT
Organism: uncultured Chlorobiales bacterium; assembly: GCA_903901395.1. Lineage (GTDB taxonomy): Bacteria > Bacteroidota > Chlorobiia > Chlorobiales > Chlorobiaceae > Chlorobaculum. The sequence goes on from CAIUQW010000065.1 coordinate 316, forward strand.
GTTTCAACCAATGTTCAGATGAACGAGGGGGAAAACCTTGTTATTGGCGGGCTCAAGCTCGACAATCTCACCAATGCGATCGATTCGGTGCCCTTGCTGGGTGAAATTCCCATTCTCGGCGCACTCTTTCGGGATACCAAGAAGAATGGCGAGAAGACCGAACTCATGGTCATCGTTCGCCCCACCCTGGTCAAAGCCAGCGCCGACATGCCAGAGCTTCCGACGGATAAGTTTGTCCCTCCTACCCGAGGAGAGCTTTTCTTCGGCGGCAAGCTTGAGGGATCACGGAAAAAATGAGTTCGACGCGCGCGAACAACCCCATGCCCAAGGAGTCGGAAAAGCAGCATACCCGACTCCAGAAGGGCAATGCGATGGTCGAGTTCGCGCTCATTCTGCCCGTTTTTTTGCTTCTTGTTTTCGGGATGATTTTTTATTCTCTGGCCCTGTACGACAAAATCATACTGACCATGGCTGTCAGGGAGGGGGCGCGAGCCGGGGCCATTGGCGCAAGCACAAGCGATGCCACAGATGCTGCCAATGATTTTAATGACCAGCTCATTTCTCTTGGAAGTCCTTCAACTCCAACCTTTACACCTGATATCAATAGCAGTACCAAAATTGTTACCGTCACGGCTGCCTATAATTACCCGAAATTTTACGTTTTTCCAGCAATTTCCCTTTCGGCCGTAACCACCATGAGGCTCGAATAACCATGACACGGTCGTGCAACATCACTGAACGCCTGCATGGCCAGCGTGGCAATGTTCTCGTCTGGTTTGCCCTGCTGTTGCCGGTTTTGTTTGGTTTTATGGCTTTGTCGGTCGATTTGGCTCGCCTCTACCTGACAAAAGTCGAACTGCAAAATGCCGCTGACGCCGCCGCTCTTGCTGGGGCTCTTGCAGTTTCCGGCTCTTCTAAATCTTACAACTGGTCAAACGTAACGGCCGATGCGCAAAAACTGGCTCGAAGTAATTTTGCCAATGGCGAGCAGATTCAGCATGTAACCATTGACACGGGTTACTGGGACTCCTCAAATCCTGTTGCCGGTCTGCATTCCACGGAAACTTCTGGATATTTGCCCGCCGTCCAGGTCACAATCGAGATATCCAGCACCAAAAACGGCGGTCCGTTGAATTTTTTCTTTGCTCCGATTATGGGTATTGACAGCAGCGAAATTCAAGCCACTGCCATTGCCGCGCAATCAGCATCCGATCATTCAATACTGGTCCAATAAACACCTATGAACATTGTTACATACTCTCCACATCCCTGGGATGTTCTCGATACACAGCTCGAACTGGGGCAGTACCAGTTCGTCCAGATGGTGGGCGAAATCAGGGATATGGTGCGTTTGCTTACCGCCAAGAAGTATGACCTCGTCTTTCTGATGGGCTTCGAGCCGACCAACCCGCAGTATCTCCACGAGGTCGAAAAGCTTTGCCTGGCGATGCCTGGCGCCACCATCGTGGCCCTGCATCCGGGCATAGCGCCGGAGCTGCTTTTGTCGCTCATGCGCGCCGGCGTGCGCGAAGTCATTGCCGACAGCGCCGCCCAGACCTTGCA
>CAIUQW010000066.1 GCA_903901395.1 uncultured Chlorobiales bacterium
AAGAAGATCGACGAGCCGCGGTTGTCGGCGGAGTTGCTGCTTGGGCGGGTGCTGGGGTTGCAGCGGCTTCAGCTGTATCTCGATCATGAGCGGCCTGTGATGCCGAAGGAGTTGGAGGCGTTTCGGGCGGCTTGCCGGGAGCGGTTGCTGGGGCGTCCGGTGCAGTATATCGCAGGCGAGGCGTTTTTTTATGGCTACCGGTTTTTCGTCGATGAGCGCGTGCTGATTCCGCGCCCGGAGACCGAGCTGGTGCTCGAACATGCGATGGAGCGACTCGCGTCGAGCGGCCTCGCGTCCACGCAAACACCGTCGATTCTCGACATCGGCACCGGTAGCGGCTGCATCGCCATCACGCTCGCCTTGCGCCTGCCCGGCGCTCGCCTCACCGCTGCCGATGTGTCCCCCGACGCGCTCGATGTCGCCCGCCGCAATGCCGAGGCGCATGGCGTGGCGGATCGAATCCGCTTCGTCGAGGCTGACGCGCTCGATGCGTCGTTCGCCGAAAAGGCTGGCGGGCCGTTCGATCTCGTTATTTCCAATCCGCCTTACATTCCCGAAGCGGAGTGGACGACGCTGCAAGAGGAGGTCAAGCAGTACGAGCCACGCCTGGCGCTGGTCGCCCCACAGGGATTCGAGTACTACGAAAGCATCGTCGCCGCCGCTCCGGCGCTGCTTCGCAAGGGCGGGGTGCTCTGCTTCGAGCTTCATGCCGACGGCGCGGCGGGGGTCAGAAAGCTTGTCGCTTCCGGATTCAGCGGTGTCGAAGTCATGCAGGATTATAACAAGCTTGACCGGGCGCTCTCCTGCGTCGCGGAGTAAACGCATCCGGTTTATTCAAAGTTAATTTTCTGTATATTGTTTGCCGTCACGGGTGACGGGTTTCGAGGCAACTATCGGGGCTTTCCCGTTGTTGATGAAACCGGCCCCAGACGGTCTTGCCGCGCCGATCCGCGCGGAATCAGTTTCAAGGACTATTACCAGATGCTTTATCGTGATTTGACCCTGCGTGAACGTCAGGTTCTGGGAATTATCATACAGTCGTACGTTGTTTCGGCGATGCCGGTCGGTTCGCGCACCATTGCGCGGAATTACAATCTCGGTCTGTCGGACGCGACCATCCGCAACGTGATGGCCGATCTCGAAGCGGACGGCTTTATCAGCCAGCCGCACACCTCCGCCGGGCGCGTGCCGACCGACAAAGGGTATCGCTACTACGTCGATCTCATCATGAATGTGAGCCGGATCGACGAGGAGGAGAAGCGGATGATCGACGACCGCTTCAGCAATCGCGGCTCGGAGCTGAAAAGCACCTCCGCCGAGGTGCTCGGCGCGGCGGCGAGGGTGCTGGGCAGCATCTCCCGCCAGCTTGGCGTGGTGCTGCCGCCGAGGCTCTCCAACGCGGTCTTCGAGCGGCTCGACATTGTGCAGCTCGCATCGTCGCGAATCATGGTGGTGATCGCCATCCAGTCGCTCTTTGTCAAGACCATCGTCATGGAGCTGAACGCTGAAATTTCGCGCCAGAAGATCGACGCCGTGGTGAACGTGCTCAACGAGCGACTCTCGGGCCTCACGCTCGAAGAGATTCGCGGCACCATCGGCAGGCGCTTGTCGGACGTCATGAGCGGCGAGGGGCTGATGAACAGCATCGTCGGCGCGGCGGATACGCTTTTCGACGAATCGTCGATCCTCGAACGGCTCTACATTTCGGGCACCGAGAACATCGTCGATCAGCCGGAGTTCAAGCAGCCCGAGAAGGTGCGCGACATCATCACCATGATCGAAGACAAGTTCGGCATGGCGAGGCTCGTGGACAATGCCGTGCCGAAGCATCCGCGCCAGAGTCGCGACGGCGAGGTGATCATCAGCATCGGCACCGAAAACCGGACGGACAACGCCGCTGATCTGACCATCGTTTCTTCCCCCTACTATGCGGGCAAGATGGTTGGCAGGATTGGCGTCATGGGGCCGAAGCGCATGGATTACGAACACGCCGTGCGCGTGGTGAACTACATGGCGGGGTGCCTGTCGGACGCCTTGTCGGGAAACAATTAACTTATCAATGACTTTCACTGA
>CAIUQW010000067.1 GCA_903901395.1 uncultured Chlorobiales bacterium
CAAGGCCTTCTCGACCGACACGCAGGCGCCGTTCGGCGGTATCATCGCCTTCAACCGCCCGCTCGACATGGAGACGGCCAGCGCGGTCAACGAAATTTTCACCGAAATCCTTATCGCTCCGGCTTTCGAGGATGGGGTGCTCGACCTGCTGATGAAGAAGAAGGATCGCCGCCTGGTGCTCCAGAAGCAGGCGCTGCCGAAAGCGGGCTGGGAGTTCAAGTCCACGCCGTTCGGCATGCTCGTGCAGGAGCGCGACAGCAAGATGGTCGCCCCGGACGAGCTGAAGGTGGTGACGAAGCGCCAGCCGACCGAGGAGGAGCTGGCCGACCTGATGTTCGCCTGGAAGATCGCGCGGCACATCAAGTCTAACACGATTCTCTACGTCAAGAACCGCCAGACCTTCGGCGTCGGCGCGGGCCAGATGTCGCGCGTCGATTCCTCGAAGATCGCCCGCTGGAAAGCCTCCGAAGTTGGCCTCGACCTGAAAGGTTCGGTTGTCGCCTCCGACGCCTTCTTCCCCTTCGCCGACGGCCTGCTCGCCGCCGCCGAAGCCGGAGTGACCGCCGTCATCCAGCCCGGAGGCTCGATCCGCGACAACGAAGTCATCGAAGCCGCCGACGCCAACAACCTCGCGATGGTGTTTACAGGGATGCGGCACTTCAAGCACTGAAGCAGAAAAAAAGACAGCAGGGACTTCAGGGACAGCAAGGACGGCAAGAGACATAGAACTGCAAGAGCAGCAGGGGCAACAAGATAAGCGTTGTTCCTGCTGCTTTTTGCTTTTGGTGAGGAATGTTCTGGTGCCTTCAGGCTGTTTGATGTTTCGGCTTATGTAATTACATTGTGTGTATTCAAGACTCAGGAGACCACTATGACAACATTAATTCGGATCGGCAATTCGCAGGGAATCAGAATCCCTAAGGCGATCATAAAGCAGGCGAAATTGGGTGACAAGGAGCTGGAGTTTGAAGTTATCGATGAAGGACTTTTAATCAAGCCGTTGAAAACCCCCCGGAAAGGCTGGAAAGAACAGTTTGAGCAAGCCGGAACAGCTCACGTTTTAAATGAAGAAGAGCAGGAGTGGCTCGAAGCTCCGCTTGATGATAACGAGGGCTGGGAATGGTGACGCAGGATATAAAACGCTTTGACGTATGGCTGGTTCAGCTCGATCCCACGCAGGGTTCCGAGATCAGGAAAACAAGACCATGCGTTATCATCTCACCAGATGAAATGTCTTCGTTGCAGACAGCGATTGTCGCCCCGATGACTTCAAAAGGTTTTACTTTTCCGACTCGGATACCTTGTAAATTTCAGGGAAAAACCGGTTTGATAGTTTTGGATCAGATCAGGTCGGTTGATAAAACCAGATTGGTGAAAAAGCTGGGCGTGATTTCAAAGAATACGCAAGTCAATATCGTTGGTTGCTTACAAGAGATGTTTGCGATGTAATTGAAAAACTAATTTTTCATTCATAAGCTTAATTCTAATGAAATTGTACATTCCGGAGCCTGTAATAGCTCATGATGAGGGCTTTTCTGAAAAGGCTGACATTTTTCAACGAAAACCGTTTGGCGAGCGACTTGCGAATTTAGTTCGTTCTTGTAAGGATGGTATAGTCATTGCACTTGATGCGCAATGGGGAGAAGGGAAAAGCACATTTATAAAAATGTGGCGAGGGCATATCGGGCAGGATGCTGAAAATCCAATAAAAAGCCTTTATTTTGATGCTTTTGCCAATGATTATCAAAAAGACCCTTTTTTGGCGCTGGCAGGAGAGTTGTACGAATTGGTAACAGATGAAAAGGAAGAAAAGAAAAAAGAGTTTAAAGATAAGGCAAAAGGAGTCGCAAAATCTCTCGCAAGAGGTGCGGTCAAAATAGCAGTGCGAACAATATCTGGAGGCATTGTCGATGGTTCTATGATTGATTCGGCAGAAAAAGATGTGTCAGACTTGTTTGCAGATCAAGTGGATTCGATAATAGCTGATAAACTGGAAAACGCTAAAAAAGATAAACTGGCAATTGAAAATTTTCGTGGTTATTTAGAAAAATTTGCTCATGATCATGGCAATGGTTCACCAATTGTTTTTATTATAGATGAACTGGATCGATGCCGACCAGATTTTGCATTGGATATGTTAGAGCAGATAAAGCATTTGTTTTCGGTTAAGGGGATAGTTTTTTTACTTGTTCTCAATAGAGTTTCGCTTGAGGAAATTATTAAAGTTCGTTATGGTTATGGTGTTAATGCTTCACAGTATCTTCAAAAATTTATTTATTTATGGTTGAATCTTCCAAAAAATTCAGGATATTATTATCATGGGGCTCAATATAATGATTATTTGTTAAGGCAAATGCTGGAAGATGGAGAGCAGTATTATGGCGAGGGTGCTGTGAAGCTACTTAGTGATTTTTCTCGCCTGAAGGGCTTGTCATGTAGGCAGATTGAGCGCATATTTTCATATTTAGCTATTATCTATAATTTTGGTCTGTTTAATAGATTAGACTCAGATCATAAGATGATTATAGCGTTTGTCTGTTATCTTAAGGTTTTAAATCCACAGATTGTAGAAAAGATATTTCTTAAAAATATAGAAAGCAGAGAGCTTTTTGAGGTGTCGGATATATTGTTTATTAAGAATGATAAAGATTATTCGCATATTACATATTTGAGGCGTATGGTTGAGTACGATCTTAGTGATGAGGTAAATCGAGAAAATATGCGAATGCACAATGCACAACTACAAGGTCTACCATCAAATATGTTGCGAAAAGCATGTGAGTGGTTGTCTATTATGTCTATATAGATTTATGCTTTGTGGTGATAATTACTATCATCATATTTTTTATATTTTTATAGCTTGAAGTATCATAGAAAGGGATTCGTATTCCCTTTTCAGCAGAGCACTCCAAGCATAAAAAACGCTACGGCGATGCGGTGAGCGTGGCGAGGATCGATCGATGGAAAGCTTCGGAAGCCATTTTTCTTCGCCGTCGTCTTTTTTTCAATCGGGGCGCGTCGTAAGCGTATATTCCTGAGTCTGTCGCGCTGGTGAAAAAACAAAAGACAACACATTCATGCAACTTGAAGTTATCTCTCATGTCGAGACGGTTACTCGTCCGAATCCCATTCTTTTTGTACATGGAGCATGGCATGCGGCATGGTGCTGGGAGAACTTTCTGCCCTATTTTGCGGAGCGGGGGTATGCGTCATATGCCGTCAGTTTGCGCGGACATGGCGCGAGCGAGGGTCGAAACGGGATTCGCTGGCATAGCGCATCTCGCGGCTATGTTGCCGATCTGGCGCAAGTTGCGCGGACGCTGGACAAGCCGCCAATTCTCGTGGGTCATTCAATGGGGGGCTATGTCGTACAGAAATATCTGGAAACGCATAGCGCCAAAGCAGCAATTTTGCTGGCGACAATTCCGGCGTCCGGAATATTCAACTTTGTGATGCGCTATGCCGGGCGCCATCCCTGGAAATTTCTGAAATCGCTTCTTTTCTTGAATCCCTGGCATATGGTGGAAACGCCCGCATTGACGCATGAGTCATTTTTCTCGCCCAAAGTAACGGCGGAAGAAAACCTCCGGCATTTTGCGCGTCTTCAGTCCGAGTCATTCAAAATGGTGCTTGAAACCATGGTTCTCGATCTTCCTCGACCTGAAAAAGTCAACACTCCAATGCAGGTGTTTGCTGCTGCGAATGATCGTGTTTTTTCGATTGAGGAACAACAATCGACAGCTCGCGCCTATGGTATCGATGCCGAACTATTTCACGATATGGCGCATGATATGATGCTGGAACCAAACTGGCGGCAGGTAGCAGATAGAATCCGGAACTGGCTTCAGGAACGCGAATTATAAAAAAGATTGCATAGCGTTTTGTCAAAACATCTCTGGATGACAGATGTCAATCGATTTTCAGAGATTGTTCCTCACACAAACCTCGCCAGCAGAAACACCCCAACCATAACAAACGCCACTGCGATTCGGGCGGCGATGCCGAGTGCCATGCCGATCCAGACTCCGAGTCCGGCGGTGCTGGCCGACTGGAGGTCTTTGTTTGCGTAGAGTTCGCCGAGGACGGCTCCGATGAAGGGGCCGACGATGATGCCCGGCAGGCCGAAAATGAGACCGACCACGGTGCCGATTGTCGCGCCGATGATGCCGTATTTGCCTGCTCCAAAACGTTTTGCGCCGAAAAGTCCGGCGAGGAAGTCGATGATATACGCGGCCACGGTGAGCGCGGCGAGGATCGAGATCGTGCCCCAGCCGACGTAGACGAAACCTTCCGCCCAGGCGGCGAAAACGAGTCCCGCGAAGATGAGCAGCACTCCCGGCAATGCAGGCAGTACAAGCCCCGCAAATCCGGCGATAAGCAGGAGCGCGGCGATGAGCCAGAGTATGGTGGCTGTTTCCATGTTCAGCGGTTTTTATTCTGGCTACAGCAGCACGCCTTTGAGCAAGAGGGAGGCGACGCTGAAGTAGATGACGATGCCGGTGACGTCCACGAGCGTGGCGACGAACGGGGCCGATGAGGTGGCCGGGTCGAGGCCGAGACGTTTGAGGAGCATCGGAAGCATCGATCCGGCGAGCGTGCCCCAAAGCACGATGCCGATCAGCGAGAAGCCGACCGTGATGCCGATCAGCAGCCAGACGGTCGTGTAATGGCCAAGCACTGTAGCCCACAGCACGACCCTGACGACGCCTATGACGCCGAGGATGCTGCCGAGCATCAGGCCCGACATGATTTCGCGCTGCATCACCTTCCACCAGTCCTGCAGGGTGATTTCACCGAGCGAGAGCGAGCGGATGATGAGCGTCGCGGCCTGCGAGCCTGAGTTGCCGCCGCTCGATATGATGAGCGGAATGAAGGTGGCCAGCACGATCGCCTTGGCAAGCTCGCCCTCGAAATAGGTCATGGCCGACGCGGTGAGCATCTCGCCGAGGAAGAGCACCACCAGCCAGACGGCGCGCTTTTTGACCAGCTCGGGCAGCGGCACGTCGATGTACGGCTCTTCGAGCGCTTCGATACCGCCGAACTTCTGGATGTCTTCGGTTTCCTCCTCTTCGGCGACGTCGAGCATGTCGTCAACCGTCACGATGCCGATCAGGTAGCCGTTCGAATCGACGACCGGCAAGGCGACGCGGTCGTAGCGCTTGAAGGTTTCGAGCGCATCCTTCTGATCCTGCGTGGCCGTGAGGGTGATCAGCTTGTCCTCGTCGATGATCTCCTCGACCTTTTTGTCGAGCGGCGAGAGCAAGAGGTCGCGGGCGAGCATTTCGCCGACGAGCTTGCCGTGGTCGTCCACCGCGTAGATGACGTTCAGCGTTTCGCTCTCGTGGCCGTAGGTGCGGATGTATTCGAGCACGCGGCTGATCTCCCAGTCCTTCTTGACACTCAGGAAATCCGGCGACATGAGGCGCCCGACGCTGTCCTCGGCATAGGCGAGCAGCGTCTTGGCGATCTTGAACTCCTTGAACGAGAGCAGCTTGATCAGCTCCTGCGCCACCGGGCCGGGCAGCTCTTCGAGCAAGGCCGTGCGGTCGTCCGCAGACATGCTGTTGAGGATGTGCGAGACATCCTTCTGCGTGAGGGCGTTGAGGAGGTTCTGCTGGGCGTCGAAGTCGAGGTACTCGAAAGTTTCGGTGGCCACATCCTTGGTGAGCAGCCTGAAGAGGATAGCCTGCTCGTTTTCGGGCAGGTCGGAGATCAGTTCGGCAAGGTCAACAGGCAGCCAGTCGTCGAAGAGGCGTTGCAGGGCGCTGAAGTTTCTCTGTTCGATCAGCTCGCGGATTTCGGGCAGGATTGGAGTACCGATCATGGCTGGCTGGAGGTTGACTTGATGAGGTTCCCTCGTGTTACCGTACGAGCCTAAAAAAGGAAAATTTAGCTACTTTCCAACCCCTTTTTTCCTCTTTTTTGACGGAGCGCCGGATTGGGTTTTCGATACATGCGGCGAGCCGATGATGAACTTCCTCCAGGGCAGCGCGGCGCTGCGGGAAATGCCGATGCGCGGGCTGGTGCCGATCAGCTCCTGCGCGATCTCCGGCGCATCTTCGAGCCAGCAGGTGTCGCCGAAGAGCGACTCGCCGTAGTGCGCTGGGCCGAGGCCGAGCGCCTGCGTGAGCTTGCCGGGGCCGCTCATGAGCGCCCGCTCGTCATCCGTCCGCCGCCGTTCGCGCATCCACTCGATTCCCTCGACCGGCTCCATCGCCCGAAGCAGCACCGCGCCCGCCACGCCCGCCTCCTCCGAGACGATGTTGGCGAGGTAGTGGCAACCGTAGGAGAAGTAGATGTAGAGGTGGCCGGGCGGCCCGAACATCACGCGGTTGCGCTCCGTCATGCCTCGCCATGCGTGACACGCCTCGTCGCCAATGCCGAGGTACGCCTCGGTTTCGACGATGCGCCCCCTGGTCACGCGCCCCGAGGCTTCGCGGTGGACGAAAATCTTGCCGAGAAGCCGCTCGGCGAGCAGAAGTGTTGGAGTCTGGTAAAAATCGGCGCAGAGCCTTTTCATGGGTCGATATTCCTGTTTGCAAAAGATTATGCAAGTATTATACTATACTTCATGTCTCCGAAGTAAATCGACCGGTCGAATATTTTTCATTACGCTGGCTACTGTTCATGGGTAGAGTAATTGCTATTGCAAACCAGAAAGGCGGGGTTGGAAAAACCACGACCGCGGTGAATATCGCTGCGTCCATTGCTATTTCGGAGTTCAGGACGCTTCTGATCGACATCGATCCGCAGGCAAACGCCACTTCGGGCTTCGGTCTCGAAACGGGCGACGAGATCGAGAACACCTTCTACAATGTGATGGTGAACGGCGGGGAGATCCGTGACGCGATCAAGCCCTCCGGCCTCGAATATCTCGACGTCCTCCCCTCGAACGTCAATCTTGTCGGCATGGAGGTGGAGCTGGTCAACATGCGCGAGCGTGAGTACGTCATGCAGAAG
>CAIUQW010000068.1 GCA_903901395.1 uncultured Chlorobiales bacterium
AGCCTCATGAGCCACGATTCAACAGTCAACGGATCGAAAAAACGCGACTTTCTCGGATTTACCGGCCTCGACGCCGGAAAGATCATCGAGCTTTTCGACTATTCGCTCTTCATCAAGCAAGAGCGCCAGGCTCACCGGGAGAGTGACGAGTTCCGCCCGATCCGCCACAAGACCGTGGCCATGATCTTCAACAAACCCTCGCTTCGCACGCGAGTCTCCTTCGAACTTGGCGTCTATGAACTCGGCGGCCACGCCATCAGCCTCGAAGGCAAGTCGATCGGCGTCGGCGAACGCGAGTCGGTCGAGGATATCGCCCGCCTCTTGTCGCGCTACAACGACGCGATTGTCGCCCGCCTGCACGAGCACGAGATCATCGAAACCCTCGCCGCGCACGCCGACATTCCGGTCATCAACGCCCTGACCGATCTGTCGCATCCCTGCCAGATATTGGCGGACGCCTTCACGCTCTACGAAAAGGGGCTGTGGCGCGACGATACCAAGGTGGTCTTCGTCGGCGACGGCAACAACGTCGCCAACTCGTGGATCGAGCTGGCGGGAATCCTGCCCTTCCACTTCGTACTCGCCTGCCCGGAAGGTTATCTGCCGGACGAGAAGCTGCTGAAGCAGGCTCGCGCAAATGCGAAGAGCAAGATCGAGATTCTGCACGACCCGATGGAGGCAGCCAGAAACGCCGACGTGCTCTACACCGACGTCTGGACCAGCATGGGCCAGGAGGAGGAGATGGCCGAGCGTCTGAAGGTGTTTGCGCCCTTCCAGATCAACTCGAAGATGATGGCCGAGGCGAAAGCGTCGGCGGTGGTGATGCACTGCATGCCCGCCCATCGCGGCCAGGAGATCAGCGCCGAGGTGATGGACGGCCCGCAGTCGATCATCATCGACGAAGCCGAAAACCGCCTGCACGTCCAGAAAGCGCTGATGGTGAAGCTGATGAACCACGACGTTTACCGCAAGTTCCACCTGACGCACCGCCTGAACCGCGCCGCCAATCGCCTGAAAGCCTGAAGTTCGCAATAGTATGCAAGGATACAATAACGGAGATTCGTCATCGCGAGTCCCGACAGGTCGGGACGTGGCGATCCATCCTGACTGCCTTTGCAGATTCTGCATGGATTGCCGAGTCGCGCCGCTCCTCGCAAAGACGGAGGCTTCAGGAAGGTTTACTATTGACGGGACAGTAAGATGAACAAGTCGAGCAGGCAGAAAAAGATCAGGGAGCTGATTGAAAACCACGAGGTCTCGGGCCAGCAGGAGCTGCTCGGGATGCTCGAAAAAGAGGGGATCGTGGCCGCGCAGGCAACTCTGTCGCGCGATTTCGCCGAAATGGGGGTCGTCCGGCACCGCGCGGCGGATGGCGGCTACCGGCTCGCCGTGCCCGAAGAGCCGCAGGTGGACATCATCAAGGGGCTGGTCGGCATGGAGGTGCTCTCGGTGGCGTCGAATGAAACCTCGATCATCATCCGCACCCTGCCGGGCCGGGCGCACGGCGTCGGCTCGTTCCTCGACCGGCTCACCAACGACGACATCCTCGGCACCATCGCCGGAGACGACACGGTGCTGGTCATTCCGGCCACCATCAAGAAAATTTCGTCCGTCAAATCATATATTCAGAAAATTCTTTCACAACCATAATCGGTACCTACGCATGAGCAAGGAAAAAATTGCGGTCGCCTACTCCGGCGGTCTCGACACGTCAGTCATGATCAAATGGCTGAAGGACAAGTATGAGGGGGCGGAAATCGTGGCCGTCACGGGCAACCTCGGCCAGAAAATGGAGATCGACAACCTCGAACCGAAAGCCATCGCCACCGGCGCGAAGTCGTTCCACTTCGTCGATCTGCGCAAAACTTTCGTCGAGGATTATATCTGGAAAGCGCTGAAAGCTGGCGCGCTCTACGAAGATGTCTATCCGCTCGCCACGGCGCTCGGACGCCCGCTGCTCGCCAAGGCGCTGGTCGATGTGGCGCTCGCCGAAGGATGCACCATGCTCACCCACGGCTGCACCGGCAAGGGCAACGACCAGGTGCGCTTCGAGGTAACCTTCGCCGCGCTCGCTCCGCAGATGAGCGTCATCGCTCCGCTCCGCATCTGGGAGTTCACCTCGCGCGAGCAGGAGATCGCCTACGCGATGGAGCACAACATCCCGGTTTCGGCCACCAAGAAAAATCCCTATTCGATCGACGAAAACATCTGGGGCATCAGCATCGAGTGCGGCGTGCTCGAAGACCCGATGGTCGCTCCCCCGGCGGACGCCTATCAGATCACCACGGCGCCCGAGCTGGCTCCCGACGAGCCGACCGTCGTCGATATCGAGTTCCTTCAGGGCGTGCCGGTGGCGCTCGACGGCCAGATGATGGAGGGACTCGACCTCATCGTGAAGCTCAACGAGCTTGGCGCGAAAAACGGCGTCGGCAGGCTCGACATGATCGAGAACCGCGTGGTCGGCATCAAATCACGCGAAATATACGAAGCTCCGGCAGCCACCATCCTGCACTTCGCCCACCGCGAACTCGAAAGGCTCACGCTCGAAAAATCGGTCTTCCAGTACAAGAAGAACATCAGCCAGGATTACGCCAACATCATCTACAGCGGCACCTGGTTCTCGCCGATGCGCCAGGCCCTCGACGCCTTCGTGGACGAAACGCAGAAGCCGGTCACCGGCATGGTCAGGCTCAAGCTGTATAAAGGCAACGTCACCCTGCTCGGCAGAACCTCGCCCAACTCGCTCTACAACGAAGCGCTGGCCACCTACACCGAAGCCGACACCTTCGACCACAAATCCGCCGAAGGGTTCATCAAAATCTACGGCCTTGGCCTGAAGACCTTCCACGAGGTGAACAAGGGCAATTGATAGTTGACAATGGATAATTGATAATTGTCGATTGGAAACAAAAAAAGCAGCTCCGGCGAATCGGGGCTGCTTTTTTTTAGGACATCGATAATTTAGCCTACATACAAAAAACGCTCGGCGTTTTTATTGCACAGCATATCTTTTTCTTCAAGCGTTAATGCATCAGTTTGGAAAAAATAATTCAGATATGCACTATAAGCATTTATATCCTGGAGATTGATCATAAAGTCCGTACCAAAAATAATCCGCTCAACAAGTCGTCGCCGCTTTACACTATCATAGTCGTCTAAAAATCTTTGCAACTTGATGTATGATTTATTGTCAACGCCTTGATACGATATATCTGTATAGAAATTATCATATGCATATTGACCGCTTTTCTGATCGACCTCAAGAATCATATCAGCTATTTTTTTACGCCATTCACTTTTTTCCACTCCACCAAAGTGTGCGAGGTTGAGCCTAAGCTTCCCGTATTTTTTCAAAACAGATTCCCACTTATATGGACTGGAAAAATCTTTATATTCATTTCTCACAAGAAAACCACCAGGGCTGCAATGGGCAGTGATTGGGATGTTATTTTCGATGCAATACTCATATAAATAACAGACTTTTTCTCTTTCGAATCCTCCCTCTGGCCAAGGATCAAAACCAAGCGGTGGATACACCTTAATGCCTAAAAAATAATGTGAACCCACCGACTCGATGTCGCCATTAAATTTCTCCCACTCTATGGCATCAATGCTTTTACGGCGTTGCTGAGGAGTTACATCATTTTTAAATTCTCCAAAATTATCCTCCAAAATATCTTCTAATTTCATTGAAACGCCCCCACCTTCGCTGTGATTCTTCATTGAATAATTTTTCGTATTGATCCCCATAAACGGAATGATCTGAAAAAGCGGCTGTAGGTGTCCTTCAATATATTTATCCCGATGAACATAGTAATCCCTTATTCCGATACACAAATCTTCAACCTGTGCAACTATAGGCTTCCAGCGAACCTTGTAGGGATGTTTGGATTTGATTTTATCATTAAGCGAAATTGGACCAAGACGCGGCTCATATGACTCTTTTGGTTCATCATATTCTTTCAAGCCAAAATCCATAATAAGCGGAGTCAGAAAGATTTTTTCATATTCATATTTTTCTCCATTACCACTCATAACCAGACCACTATTCAAAGAGAAGCTATCCCGAAGATCCTCCTCCATTTGAATAAGACAATCGCCTATATCTGTTTCCATGATAGCCAGCAAATTCATAACATTTGCTGACTTTTCCTTTAATAAAGAGACCAGAAAATCACGAAAAGGCCGAATAAATATAACTGCAATAACAAAGATCAAAATAACCATAAAAATGCCAGTAGTCATCCACAAGAATGACATTAGCAGCGTTAAAGAAAAATATTTCTTGATCAAAAAAAATAATGACGCAACGCTCAATAACGCAATAATTATATTTAATTTTTTTGTAAAATTTGGCTTTATTCCGTCGTAAAAGAATCTTTTTATCATTGCCGTGAGATTCGGATGGCTCAGATTCATCATGTGGCAATGTGAATCATAAAAATAGGGCATATCGACCTCCTTTCTCAATGATGGGTGTTAAAGAATCCATGGATCCGTCAATCAAGAGATTATAACGCCGCTTCAGTTTGTCCAATAATCCTGAAACCTCTTCAAGATAATGTAAAAAAACGGAACTATCAGTTTGAGGAGATCGATTTTTTTCCGGTTATGACAAATGACATCAGTCAGCAAATCTGCCAGAGCTTGCTTTCCGACCACAAAAAAAGCGAGTGATTCCTGGCTGACTTGAGCGATTCGGTGTTTTCAAGCCTTGACCGGCTTTGAATGTAAGGATGATCTTGAGCTGGTTCAACGATGAGCTTTGAAATTGGGTTCTTCGCAGAATTTCGCGGAGAGTTGGAACTTGGAGTAACCCTGAGCTTGTCCAACTGAATCGACTTAATCCCTGTGCGGAGCCAAGCCTTTGCGGTTTTTGCACAAACTGATGAACGGAGGCTTGATACTTGGCAAGAGCTCGATAAACGAGCAAATTCGTGCTGGACTATCCAGCAAAATCATCGATTAAAACGCCTATAACGAAAAAAGCCGGGAGGCAACTTTGAAAAGCTTCCTCCCGGCTGATTGCCATCTTTGTCGCGACGCTGGTTAAATCTCTTTGCCAGCCATGACGAGGGTCGGCGGGGCGCCGAGGTGTTTGCCGTCGAGCAGGACGTTCCAGTAGAGCCACTCGAAACCGAGTTTGCCGTACCAGTTCATCTTGGTCTCCTTCAGGAGGCTGAATGGCCCGAGCTTTGGCATCGGGTATTTGCCGTGGAGCGGCTCGATCTTGTAGTTGAAGTCGATCAGGGACGAAGTGCCTTTCGAGTAGACGATGAAGCAGGTCGAGTGGCCGTCGTAAATCTCCTCCGGCTTCGCGCCGTAAATCTCAGCCATGATGTTGAACACCACGACGTCTGCCTCGTAGTGCGCCACGGAACCGGCCTTCGAGGTCGGCACGTTGGTCGCGTCGCCGATTACGTAAATGCCATCGTGCTTGAGTGCTTTGAGCGTGTTGTGGTGCGTCGGCACGAAACCGATGCCATCGTCCATGCCCGAGTTGCTGATGACCGGATCGCCGATGGTGCTCGGCACGATGACCAGCGTGTCGTATTTTACTTTATCGCCCTGCACGGACTCGATGTATTTTTCCTTGCCATCGACGCGGTTGAGCTCGAAACTCGTGGTGATCTTGATGTTCTTCTGGCGGGCGGACTCGGTGAAGACCGCGGCGGCCTTGGGTTTGGTGAAAGCCATCGGCAGCGGCGTCACCAGCTCGATCTCCGACTTGTTTCTGATGCCCTTCTGGGTCAGGAACCAGTCAGCGAGGAACACGAATTCGATCGGCGCGACCGGGCACTTGAAGGGCAGCTCGGCGATGTCCATCACCAGCTTGCCGCCATTGAACTCCTTGAGCTTCAGCCGGAGCTGATCGGCAGCATCCTTGAAGTAGAACGAGAAGGCATTCTTGCCCCACGCCTCCATCAAGCCCTCATTCTCATCCGGAGCAACGCGGCAGCCGGTGCAGATGACCAGGAAGTCATAGCTAAAGGAGTGATTTTTGGTCTTGACCTCTTTTTTGTCGGGCTCGATACGGGTGATTTCGTCCATCACGAAATTGATGCCCGGCGTGATGTATTTTTTCCTTGATTTGACCAGCGTGCTCGACTTCTGAATACCGAAGGGCACGAACAGCAGGCCCGGCTGATAGATGTGGTCGTCATCGCGATCGATGACGGTAATCTCCCAGTCTGCCGGAAGATGACGCCTCAGGTTGTTCGATACAATCGTGCCAGCGGTACCCGCCCCCAATACGACAATTTTTTTAGCCATGGTTCAGCCTCCAGTGCTGTGCTTATTTTGAAAATGGTAAAAGGTAAATGAGGCGAGGCCTCAAGCATCATGCCGATGCATCACAAAACGGCCTGACAATAACAATCGTTATGTGTAATCCGCTAAAAAAGCCCGCGTCCGGGAAATAAACAATTCGGTAACGCAGGAGAGCGATTGGCAAGGTCGGCGTATGTTAATGTAACCGGCCTCGTCGTCTGGACAGTTTTTGCGGGCAGCATTGCAACGAAAACAGTTAAACAGATAAAGCTCAGCGCATCAACTATATAACCGTATCGTTGATCGATTAGATGAATATATTAAACCTGAAACTTAAAAGCAAACCCGAAATAACGCATAAATTTTTCAGCTATTCCAGATGATGGCCGGGTCTTGTTGAGAACGGAAAGCGGAAATGCTGATTGCGAGCCGCCCGTATCCGGCCCGATACCGCACACGGACAATAAACAATGTGTATATTTGTTCGAGAAAGAGCGCCGACAACTCTTAAAAAGAAATTGGGCTAAAGCCCCGATTTATTAATGCTTCATCAACCCCGGACTGAAGTCCGGGG
>CAIUQW010000069.1 GCA_903901395.1 uncultured Chlorobiales bacterium
ACGGTGGCTGGACGAAACGGCGTCCGGCGGTTTTGCTGGGGCGGCAGGATTCGAACCTGCGGATGTCGGCTCCAAAGGCCGATGCCTTACCACTTGGCGACGCCCCATCGATTGCGGATGATCCGCGATAAACGGCTCGAATTATACGGATAAATAGCTTAAAACACAATACGAAGCCTGAATGATCCGTGAAAAACAGCGCAGACTTGTTACCTTTGCATTCGATTCCTTTCGATGAATTACGAGTGGTCGCGGACAATGATGAAGAGAGGTTGTCTCAACAGCCGGGAGCGCCAAGCGCCTGCTCGGCAATGGAGCTTTCAGCTTCACATGATTTGGGTTCAAAGCCATTCAGGTATCGAGAGATAACGACAATCTGAAGTAGACATAAGATTGATTCGCCAAAAAGATGCCGAGCAGGCACTCGGCGCTCACAGAAAAAACAATCTCAAGGGCATCTTCTTTGCTTTTAAGACTTCCCACACACAATCGAGAATGACTGGTTTTTACCAGAATAACTCATGACGAAAATCAAGATTTGCGGCATCACCCGCGTTGAGGACGCTCTCGAAGCCGCGCTCTGGGGCGCGGACGCGCTCGGCTTCAACTTCAGCGCAAGCAGTCCGAGGCGGATCGACGCCGACGCCGCTCGCGCCATCATCGCCCAACTGCCGCCGCTCGTCTCTGCCGTGGGGGTCTTCGTCGAGCAGACGCCGGAGGAGATCGTCGATCTCTGCCGATATTGCGGTTTGCAGATCGCGCAGCTTCATTCAGACGACTACGATGCTGAAAGGACGCTGCGGATCGAAGGATTCCGGGGGATCCGGGTCTTCCGGCCCGGCCCCTGTTTCTCGGTGTCGCAGGTGCGCGAGTTCGCCGACGCGACAGGCTGCCGGAGCTTTCTCTTCGACGCCTACAGCCCCGTGGCAGCGGGCGGCACCGGTGAGAGTATCGAGGCGCAGACAGCTTTGGCGCTCTTCGACGGGACTCGCGACATTGGCTGGTCGCTGCTCGCGGGCGGGCTGAAGCCGGAGAACGTCGCCGACGCTGTGCGGCTCGTGCGTCCGTGGGGCGTCGATACGGCGAGCGGCGTCGAGTACGCGCCAGGCGTCAAGGATTCGCTGAAGCTCCGGCGCTTCATCGATGCGGTGCGCGAGACCGACCGCTCGCTCACGAATGGGTGACCACGTGTCGAAGCACAATCTCCGCCGCAGTTTCGGGAAGCTCCAGCGTAATGAGGTGACCGCAGTTCGGAACGCAGAGATAGCTGCCAGATGCGGTCATCTCCTGTAACTTCCTGGCGTTTTCAGGCTTCATGATCACATCGCCGTCACCCGCCACGTAGAGCACCGGCGCTTTCACCGCTTTGACCATCTCGGGCAGCATCTCGGTTGTCTCCATCGCCGTGATCTGGTGTGTGGTCTGCTCGATGGCTTCCGAGGCGCAGAAACCGAGGCTTTCGAAGCCGACCTTGATGTCGTGCATCATGATCGAATTCCTCGACAACGCAATCCGGCCAAACATGTATGCAGGCAGCCACCAGGTGAGCTTCCGCATCAGATTGTTGAAAACGAAGTTGATCGTAGCAGGCGCGGCTTTCGAGATGAATTCGTCGTTCGGCAGATAACCGAAGTTGAAGAAAACCATCGACTTGACACTGTTCGGATACTTGTTGACATAGTCGAGCGCCACGAAGGGGCCGAACGAAAACGCGGCGACGTGAACATCCTCCAACCCGAGCGTCCGGGTCAGCTCGTCCAGGTCACGCGCGAAATCGCTGATGTGGTAACGATTTTGCGGATCGTTCTCCGACCACCCATGCCCCTTCATGTCGTACGCCACCGTCCGGTAACCCGCCTCATTCAGTTGCCGGATGATGCGGTGCCACCACATCCACCAGCAATCCCAGCCATGAATCAGCACCACGGTGCCAACCGGATGTTCCGGCCCTGAATCGTGGTAGTGGTGCAACAGGCCGCCGACCTGAACGAAGTGACTGTTCTGCATAAGATCGAGTTCGTAGCGGGCGCGATGGCGTTCACCCTTGGTGGCGTGTTCAAGCTGGTCGAGGAGCTTCAGATGGTAAGCCCTGAATTTATCGGACGAGGGTTCCGGCAATTTTTCCATGGTTTGCTGCAATAAAGTTTGGAAAAACGCTACAGGTTATAGATCGAA
This sequence comes from uncultured Chlorobiales bacterium, assembly GCA_903901395.1. Taxonomy (GTDB): domain Bacteria; phylum Bacteroidota; class Chlorobiia; order Chlorobiales; family Chlorobiaceae; genus Chlorobaculum. The sequence goes on from CAIUQW010000069.1 coordinate 2,176, forward strand.
TGTATGCAAAATTCCTGATTGCACGCTCTTTTTCCATCACTTTTCAGAAAGAAACCTCGATAGCGACCTTTTCCTTACCGAGAACATTAAGAAATATCCGGGACACCTCTGTATCTATCGAAAATAAAGCGGTTACGACTTCAGGTTCCTCACGTCGGCAACATGAAGCGTAATTGCTCGCAACCTCCGATTAGTATCCAATCCGCAAAGCTGCATGGTCATGGCATTTCAGTGAGCATCCAGGCGCCGCGTGACCTTTGCCCTGCCTCTCCGGTCTGACGTAAAATCTCATTGCGCCATCCAGATGAAAGCGTGTGTCAGTATCTTTGTTTTGCGTAATAAAGGGTTGGCGGGATGCTTCGCTTTCGTTTGCACCATGTGAAAATCATCTTCTGTTTGAACCGGAGTGTTCGATTCAGGCGTTTTCTTCTCACCGATAAAAGAAAATACGCTTATCCTGATTGCATATCATGGTTAGTTTACGCCAATAATTACATCAGAAGCTTTGAAGATTGCGCAGGCCTGCTGGCCGTCCCTGAGGTCGAGTCTTGTGGAGCTGGTTTTGGTGATGATGGCGGAAATGATGTTGCCGCTACCGATTTCGATGTCGACTTCACTGCTGACTGAATCCTCGATGACCCGTTGCACGGTGCCGCAGATGATGTTGCGAGCGCTGAGCTTTTTGTCGTGCAGATCGCGCCCCACCATGACCGAGCTTGACTTGACGATGGCGTAGGCGCTCATTCCCTGTTTCAGGCCGAGGTTATCGACCGCACCGTTGGTGATGGTCGAAACGATCTGCTGGCCGCCATTCAGCGTAAGCACGATTTCAGCATTGACCGCGCCCCGGGTCAGTTCGGTGATGACGCCGGAGAAGGTGTTGCGGGCGCTGATCCGCATCGAGATTCTGCGCAGAAACTGGTAGAGGTTGCCGGTGTCGCCGAGCCGCTCTTCGAGGTTTTCGAGGAATTTGCGGTGCTCCTCCTGCACGATGCGGTATTTTTCGATCACCTGCCGCCCCTCGCGGGTAAGCACCGTGCCGCCGCCGCCCTTGCCGCCGGTCATGCGGTCAACGAGCGGTTTTTCAGAGAGGTTGTTCATCATGTTCACCAAGTGCCAGGCGGTTTTGTAGCTGATGCCGACCGCCTTGGCCGCGCTGTTGATCGAGCCGAGCTCGTCGATCTTTTCAAGTAGTGCGATCCGGTCACCGCCAAGGAAACGGTTCTGTGATTTCTGAAACCAGATCGAGCCTTCGATGCCAATGGGATCTTTTGTGGTGCTCACGCGCAATGTCCGTTATGATGCCTTGAATGATCAACTGTCCCGCAAAGATAGAAAGAGTGCCTGAATACTGCGAAACAAGGATGGAATGTACAGTGAACAAAGCGTTGCTTTCTGTTCAGTGTCAACAGGAGTCTCAGGCCATGAAACAAGTTACGGCAATTCCGGGAGAATTGCCCAGGTTTTTAAAGGCGGCGAATTTAAAATCTCGAAATACATCACCAAAGTAACCGTTAAACGAAGTATCGCAAAGTCCCTCGGACATCTGACGAACGATTCCAGCCAGGATGCTTATTACCGTTATCCTGCGACGCCTTCGAAAGCGATGCGGCGGTAATCCTCGTTGATCAAGCCCGCGATTTGCTGCTGTACCCGTTCACGGTCGTACTGCTCGACATGGAGCTTTCTGCTTGCCGCTCCCATGCCCGTTCTCAGTTCCTGATCGAGTATCAGTCGCTGGAGCGCCTCGATCCACTCGTCGTCGCTCTTTACGAGAAATCCATTCACTCCGTTGGCGATAGCCGCCTTGTTCGCGCCGACATCCGAGGCGACGACAGGTTTTCCATAGGCCATGTACTGGATCAGTTTGAAGGCGCATTTGCCACGGCACCACTCGTCGTCGGTAAGCGGCATGATGCCGATGTCGATCTGCGACAGCCACTGTTTTTCGTTCTCGGACGACCACTCGCTCAGTTCCCACTCCGTTTTAACGCCATCGGGAACTCTTTTGCTCATGATGGAGAAGCGGACGCCGGGATGCTTTTCCTGAACCGCTCTCAGCGCATGGTCGATGATTTTGAGGAAATAAAGATTGGAAGCGATGCCGATCCAGCCGATGGTGACACTCTTGCCGTTGTGATGATTGCCGGTCGCAATCTGAGGAGTACCGAAAGCGGTCGGTATCAGGTGCACGTTCCGGTTATACTGTTCCGCATACGATTTGAGCGCCTCGCTGCCGGCAAAAATCAGCGCGGAGCGTCTCAGTGTGCTGGCAATCCAGTTGAGCTTCATCCGGCTTTCCGGCAGTTGCTTTCCGGTCAGCATGACCTGCTTGACATAAATGGCGTCATCGAAATCGAAGATCAGCCTCGATTTTCGTGAGAGCAGCCATATGAAAAGAGGCGGAAACACTTTGCGCTGTATCCAGACATAGTCGTAATTACTGCAAACCGAGAGTGCGCTCATGACATTGTTCAAGGACTTCTTGCCGGATACGCACATCGAATCGATCTGGATGCCGTACTCTTTCCAATGAGGCAGGAATTGCCCGATCCGGTAACGATAACTTGGCCGATGCGGGGCGAGATGCAGGCA
>CAIUQW010000070.1 GCA_903901395.1 uncultured Chlorobiales bacterium
ACGCCGACCAGCCGCACGCCCGCATCGGCAGCCCAGCCGTCCAGCCGCTCCAGCGCGGCGTCGCGACCCGTGAAAAGCTTGTCCTCCGTGGACTCGTGAACGAACTCCATCGCGACCTTGCGCTCAGGCGATGGCACAACGATCTCCCTTCGCTCCTCCAGCACGCGCTCTGGTATTGTGCAAAGCGACTCCAGCAACACCTGCAACGCGGAGTGATCGGGCCGACCGTCATCGCCCCGGCGAACCGGGTAGAACAGCACCTCCGCATTGAACGGCTCCAGATACTCGTGCCGCATCTCCGGCGTGTATTCGTGCTCCTCGTCCAAACCGAGTATGGCGACATGCCGGGGCGCGCCGCCGCCCTGCCGCGCGGTTGACCAGAGCACTTCGTCGGCAATCTGCGCGAGCACCGCGTCGTTGAAGCTGAAACCGGCAAACACCAGATGCTCCTGCGTCCACAGGTTTTCAAACAACCGGCGATACGGCGTGTTCTGGTAGGCTCGATGGTAACTTCCCGAATCCAGCACAACGCCCGGCGGATCGGCAAAGTGACCGTGAGCGAAGAGAATAGGACACGGCGAGCCATCGCGGAACAGATCGCCGCTTGCCCAGCGATCAATCTGAAAATTCTGGTTCCAGACAGCAAACCCCGTATCGCGAATGTCAGGCCGCAGCACGCGGCGAGCTTCGACAAGGCCGGCGTCGTAGTTGGTCGTCACCAGCGCCTTGAAGTTCGCCCGCGCCAGCGCCGCCTGCGCTGGCGTGTAACCGAGTCCATCCGCGCCGACGCGATCCTTGAAGGTCTCGTAGAGAAAGGTGTGGTAGAAGTTGTCCCTCAGCCTGTCATGAATCCGCGCGGCGACATGCAACGGCTTCTGGGCGGCGGCGCGAAGCCACTGCGCCTTGTCAGCCGCATCCGCCAGACCGCGTTGCACCGGCTCGTCAGCAAGCGCCTCGATCAACTGCGGCCAGAGTGGATAGAGCGGAAACGACGCCCCCGCCCCAACAAAAGCCATCGCCGAACCATCGGCCAAGAGCGCCTGCAACCGTTCATACACCGCGCGATTGCCGTCAATGGCAAGAATATCCCCGAGTGTGACCGAAGATGGCATAGGAGTAAAGTTTAACCAACGCGCCGGGAGAGAGGTGAATTCTTTTCTACGTTAAGATAACGTTTTTGAATTGCAAAAAAGAGGGCGGCCACAAGAGCCGCCCCTACAATCCTCCGCCGTCCATTTCGTCCACCTCGTCCATCATCTCACCCGCCAACGCGCCCCCATTTCCCCGCAAACCATTTCTTCAACCGGTCGAACCACACATACACCACCGGAATAACGAGCAGCGTCAGAAACATCGAACTCGACAGGCCGCCTACCAACGCGAACGCCAAGCCGGATTTCCATTCGGAGCCGGAGCTGCCGGAGAGAGCTATCGGCATGAGGCCGAAGACGAGGGTAAGCGTGGTCATGAGAATCGGGCGCAGGCGCTCGCGTCCGGCTTCGGTGATGGCAGAGGTGAGTTCCATCCCTTCGTCGCGGAACTTGTTGATGAAATCGACCAGCAGAATCGCGTTCTTGCCGACAAGGCCGACCAGCATGATGATGCCGAGAATCGTGAAGATGCTCAGCGATTTACCGAAAAGCGCCAGCGCCCAGAGCGCGCCGATGATGGCCAGCGGAATAGAGAACATCACCACCATCGGCCATATCCAGGAGTTGTAGAGCGCGACCATGATGAGATAGACGAAGATGATCGCCACGGCAAAGGCGTAGAGCAGGCTGACGTTGGATTCGCCCTGTCGCTTGAGATCGGCTTCGTAAACGTGGGTGACGCTTTTCGGCATAACGCCCTTCTTTTTCATGTTGCCGATCACCCGTTCGATTTCGCGGCCAACGTCGCCGACCGAGCGGCCCACCACCTGCGCCTTGACCCAGATGGCGTCGTTGCGGTTCCGGCGCTGCAAGAGCGCGTAGCCGCGCGACTGTTCGAGGCGCGAGAACTGGCCGAGCCGCACGAGGCCGCCATCCTTGGCCCGGAACGAGAGGTTCGGAATGCCGCCGGTGTCGCGCCGGTAGCGCTCGTCCAGAATCAGTCGGATGTCGTACTCGTCACCGTGCTCGCGATACTTGTTGCTGTCGTCGCCGTCGTAGGCGATGCGCATCGCCGAGCCGACGTCGGCCATCGAGAGGCCGAACGCGGCCATCTGCTCGCGGTCAACCGCGACGCGCATTTCGGGCGTGCCGGGCTGCGAGGTGAGGCGCACGTCCGCCGTGCCCCGAATCGTCTTGAGGCTGTCCTGTAACGCCTGCGCCGCTCGCTCGACATCCGCTCGCGACGGCCCGCCCAGCACGACCGTCACCGGCGTTTCGTTGGCCGTGCCGAAGATGCCGATAGGATTGATGCTCGCCTTCAGCCCCGGCACTCCCGCGAGGTCTCGGCGGATCAACTGCATGATCTGATCGGTCGAGCGGCGGCGCGTCTCCTTTGGCGTCAGGTGAATATCGAGTTCGGCCACGTTGTCGGAGGTCTGGCCGAGAAATCCTTCGTTTGAGGTGCCGACAATCGCCAGCACCTTCTGGACTTCGGGATAGGCGCGGAGGCGCTGTTCCACCTGCCGGACGAAGCGGTTGGTTTGAGCGATGCTTGTGCCCGGCTCCAGTTCGAGCATGACCGAGAAGTCGCCGCGGTCGGAAACCTCGATGAATTCGCCGCCGATCTTACCCGTCACCACGAGCGCAATAGAGGAGACGAGAAGCAAGCCTGCCGCCACGACAACCTTGACGGGATGCTTCAGCCCCCAGCCAAGCAGGGCGAGATACCAGTCGCGCCCCCGGTCGTACCAGCGCTCGAAGCCAAGAGCCAGCCGCCCGCCAAACGTGGCGTCGGTGAGATGATCGACCTTCGAGAAGCGCGAGGCGAGCAGTGGCGTTACCGTGAAGGAGACGAAGAGGCTCACCATCGTCGAGATCACCATGACGACCGAGAACTCGCGCAGAATGTCGCCGACGAGGCCGCTGAGCAGCGAGAGAGGCAGAAAGACCACCACGTCAACCAGCGTAATCGCCACTGCCGTAAATCCGATCTCGTTCCGTCCCACCAGCGCGGCGTCGCGCGGCGCTTCGCCCCGTTCGAGGTGGCGATAAATATTTTCGAGCACCACAATCGAGTCGTCAACCAGAATGCCGATCACGAGGGAGAGCGCGAGCAGCGTCATGAGGTTGAGCGAGAAATCGAAAATGTACATGCCGATGAAGGTGGTCACGAGCGAAGTGGGAATCGAGACCATCACGATGACCGAGTTGCGCAGGCTGTGCAGGAAGAGCAGCATCACGAGCGCCACCAGGAGGATGGCGAGCATGAGGTCGTGCTGCACGGCGTTGACCGCGTCGTTGGTGAAGGTCGATGCGTCCTGGCCAACGTCGAACTTCAGCCCCTTGTCGCGATACTGCGCTTCAAGCTGGCCAAGCTTCTCGCGCACGAGGCGGCACACTTCGACGGTGTTGGCGTCGTTCTGCTTCACCACGAGGATCGCCACGGCGTTGCGGCCATCGATGCGCGTCATGCTGTGAATCTCCTGAAAGGTATCCTGCACCTCGGCCACGTCGCGCAGCCAGACCGCGCCCGCAGCGCCGGAGTCGCGCACCACGAGGTTGCGCAGTTCGTCGAGGCTCGTGAACTTCCCGGCGAGGCGCACCACGTACTTGCGGTCGGTGGCGTCGATGGAGCCGGTCGGAAAATCGAGGTTCGCCTTGCGCACGGCGTCGAGCAGGTCGTTCACGGTCAGGCCGAAGCTTTCGAGCCGTTCGAGGTCGATGTTCACCCTGATCTCGCGCTCGCGACCGCCAAGAATACCGACCTGCCCGACGCCCGCGATGTTTGAAAGCGTCGGCTTGATCTCGTCCTTGAGGAGCTGGTAAAAATCGGTGTCGGAGAGATTCGAGCTTGCGCCGAGGCGCAGCACCGGCATCTCGTCGATGGCGAAGCGCGACACCACCGGCGTCTTCGCGCCATCCGGCAGTTCGCCCCGCGCCTCGTTGACCTTGCGCTGCACATCCTGCAAGACGATATCGATATTGGCGTCGCTTTTGAACTCGATGGTGACGAGTGAAATTCCTTCGCGGGATGACGAAAAAATCGACGAAATTTTCTCGATGGAGGAGACCGCCTCCTCGACCGGCTTGGTGACGGAGGTTTCGATTTCGGATGGCGCCGCGCCCGAATAGACCGTCGTGATGGTCACGTAAGGCGTGCTCATGCGCGGAAGCAGCTCGTACTGAAGCTGCTGGTAGCTGAAAAATCCGAGGATCGCCAGCACCGAAAAGATAACGGCGACCAGCGTCGGACGCTCGATGGCGATGCCCGTGACCGTCCGCTTCACCGCCCGGCCTCCCCTTTCGTGACCGTCACCGCCGCGCCATCCGCGAGATCGTTCTGGCC
>CAIUQW010000071.1 GCA_903901395.1 uncultured Chlorobiales bacterium
ACGAATCCCGCTGAGAGAGCTTTTGGCACCGTGTCCATAGGTAATGGGGATGCCGGAAAATCAGCAACAAATGTACGAATTGGTAAGGTGCTTTGCAAAGGTTTTGTGCTGGCAGGGAGTTAAAAGTGGACGAGGTGGACTTGGTAGACGAAGTGGACAGGGGGCGAGGATGATTGTTAGCGTGAAGTTTACGACGTGGTTGGAGGAAATGGTTTATTTTCTGGTGAATTGGGAGTTTTGCTAAACAATAACAATTGCCATGAATATTAACCGCTTGTTCGAGAAAATCGGTGCGGGTTTCGCGCTGTTCGTGGTGCTTCACTCTCCGGCAGCTTGGGCCGCGCCGTGGAAGTTCGGGGTGATGGGGGATACGCAGTGGACCTGCGCCGACCCGTCGGGGCGGAATCCCCGCACTGTGCCGGTTTCGATCATCCAGCAGGTGAACCGGCAGTTCATCGACGCGGGCGTGAAGTTCGTCATCCAGGTCGGCGATCTGAGCGACGATGGCAAAGATGTTTCCGAACAAGAACGAGTGGCGGCGGCGCGTCCGCTCATCGACGCGGGCATCGGCTTTTTCGCTTTCCGGGGGAACCACGAGGCCCAGAAGCGCAATGATAACGGTTACGGCGCGGCTGGTTTCAAAATCCGCTATCCCCAAACTCGTGAAGGCGTTTTCGTGACGAGCAAAGGCAAGCGCTACCGGATCGGCTCGAATTTCAGCAGTCCGCTCAAGGTGAGCCGTGACCTCGACGGGCTGAGCTACTCATTCGATTATGGCGACGGCGAGGAGCGTGCCCGTTTCGTGATCATCGACAACTGGCCGTTGCCGGGCCGCGTGATCGCCAATTCGACGCATTATCCCTCCGGCTACACCATCGCTGACCAGCAGCCGTGGATCAGCGAGCGCCTTGACCGTCGCAAGCGGGGAACTCGCCACGCCTTTGTCTTTTCGCATCAGCCGATGATCGGCGAAGCGCATCATGACACGCTCTTCAGCGGATTCGCAAATGAGCATCCCGATTGGCAGAACGCATTTCTTGCCAGCTTGCAGCAGAATGGCGTCAGATACTTTATCTGCGGCCACGACCACATTCACCAGCGCTCGATTATCACCAGTCCCGATGGCCATTCGAAGGTCGAGCAGCTTATCGCCCAGTCGGTCAGCACCAAGTTCTACAAGCCGGGATTCCTGGGCAACGACAAATGGTTCGGCCAGAAGAGCCGCGAGCTGTCGATTTCCCAGGAGTACGAATCGGTCGGCTACTATATCTATAGCATCGACGGCCCGACCGTCACGGTCGATTACTATGCCGACGACCACGGTCACTGGCAATCAGATGCGAATTATCCAGAAGGCTCAGGCAGGCCGGACACTGGCGTGACGCCGCAATTTCATTTCGTCAAAAAGGAGAGCTGGAGCTATCGTTTGAACGGGAAGCAGGTTCTGGTTCCACAGAGGTGAAAGATTGTTTTTCACGTAGCGAGGCGGAGATAGACCGTTCGAAGCATGAAAAGCGCAAGCGGGCGTCTTTTGGATATCCGACGGATCAGAGTGAACTCATTTTTCCCGAAAAGCTTCGAGCAGTTCCAGTGCTCCGGTGAAAGGGCTGAGTTTGCCTGAAAGCACCTGTTGCTCGATTCGTTGTGTTGCAGCTTTGACCGGCGGGGTGTTGTAGAATTCTCGTTTCAGGCGGTCTTCCGCGATGGCGTGGAGCAGGTGACGGAGCTGCTCGCGCCGCTGTGCAGCCCACTCACCGCTCTCGTGCATCGCGGAGGCGAACGCTTCGATATTTTGCCACACCTCGTGGATGCCAGCGCTTTCGAGGGCGGAGGTGAGCAACACTTTTCGTTCCCAGCCAGGATGTTTCTCCGGCAGGAGGCGTAGCGCCGATTCGAAGTCGCCCTTCGAGACCTCCGCGATCTTCTGGCGGTCGCCGTCTGCTTTGTTGATGGCGATTGCGTCTGCGATCTCCATGATGCCGCGCTTGATACCTTGCAACTCGTCGCCCGATCCGGGGAGCATGAGCAGCAGAATGAAATCCACCATCGAATTCACGACGATCTCCGACTGGCCGACGCCGACCGTTTCGACGATGATGATCTCGTATCCGGCAGCTTCGCAAAGCAGGATGGTTTCATGCGTGCGAGGGGAGGTGCCGCCGAGGTAGCCAGACGAGGGGGTCGGGCGGATGAAGGCTTCCGGGCGGGCGGCCAGCTTTTCCATGCGCGATTTGTCGCCGAGGATGCTCCCTTTGGAGCGGGAGCTGCTCGGGTCGATGGCGAGCACCGCCACCTTTTTGCCTACGCTCGCGAGGTGCAGCCCCAACGCTTCGATGAAGGTGCTCTTGCCCGCGCCCGGCGCTCCGGTGACGCCGACGCGGATCGAGCTGCGGCCACTACCGATGCAGCGGTCGAGAATCTGGTGCGCCAACCGCTCGTGCTCCGGGCGGCTCGACTCGACCAGCGTGATGGCGCGGCTCAACAGGTGGCGTTCGCCTCGCTTGATGCCCTCGACGAACTCCTCGATTGTCGGTTCATGCCGCTGCCTGCCGCTCATCGCTTCGTCCGCTCTCGGCTCACTGGTGATGTTCGAGCAGGAGCGCGAGCAGCTTGATCGCCGCTTCGGCGATCACCGTGCCGGGGCCGAAGACGCCCGCCACGCCGCGCTCGTAGAGATAGTCGTAGTCGCGTTCGGGAATGACGCCGCCAGCGATCACGAGAATGTCGCCGCGATTTGCCGACTTCAATCCTTCCACCACCTGCGGTACCAGCGTTTTGTGCCCCGCCGCGAGGCTCGATATGCCGACGATGTGCACGTCGTTGTCGAGCGCCTGCTGCACGATCTCTTCCGGCGTCTGGAAAAGCGGTGAAATATCGACGTCGAAGCCGATGTCGGCGAAGGCGGCTGCGATCACCTTCGCGCCGCGGTCGTGGCCGTCCTGGCCGACCTTGGCCACGAGGATGCGTGGGCGACGGCCTTCGAGTTCCGCGAAAGAGTCGGCAAGCTCACGGGCTTGCAGGAAGAGGCTGTTGTCCTGCATCTGCGACTGGTAGATGGTGGTGTTGAGTCTCGTCGTCGCGCGGTAGCGCCCGTAAACCTTTTCGAGAGCGAAGGAGATTTCGCCGAGCGTGGCGCGCTCTCGGGCGGCATCGACCGAGAGCGCGAGCAGATTGCCCTCGCCGGTTTCAGCGCACCGCTCGATAGCATCGAGAGCCTCGCGAACAGCCTCGTTGTCGCGCGTCCGCTTCACCTCTTCGAGCTGGGCGAGCTGCTGGTGGAGCACGGCGGTGTTATCGACTTCGAGCAGGTCGATCTCCGTCCGGTGCTCCGTGCGGAAAGCGTTCACGCCGACGATGATCTCCTTGCCGCTGTCGATTCTGGCCTGCTTGCGGGTGGCTGCCTGCTCGATCTGCATCTTGGGCAATCCCGCTTCGATGGCCTTCACCATGCCACCCGCCGCCTCGATCTCTTCGATGAGCGCCCACGCCTTTTCGGCGAGCTGGCGCGTCAGCTCCTCCACGTAGTACGAGCCGCTCCACGGATCGATGGCGCGGGTGATGTCGGTCTCCTCCTGAATATAAATCTGGGTGTTGCGGGCGATTCGCGCCGAAAAGACCGAGGGCAAAGCGATGGCCTCGTCGAGCGCGTTGGTGTGCAGCGACTGCGTGTGGCCGAGCGCCGCCGACATCGCCTCGACTGTCGTGCGGGCGACGTTGTTGAAGGGATCCTGTTCGGTGAGGCTCCAGCCGGAGGTCTGGCAGTGCGAGCGCAGCATGAGCGATTTC
>CAIUQW010000072.1 GCA_903901395.1 uncultured Chlorobiales bacterium
AAGCTCTCCGACTGCCGTGCCGTGCTGGTCAACAGCGCCGGAGACTCGCCGCAATCGGTGCTCAAGGCGAGCGGCATCGACGTCATGTCGCTCGAAGGGGTGATCGAAGAGGCGGTCTATGGCGTCTTCACCGGCCAGAACCTGAAGCACCTGATGAAAAGCAGCCAGATTCACGCCTGCAAATCCGGTTGCAGCGGCAGCGGGAACGGGTGCGACTGAGGAAAATTATGAATGATGAGTTATGAATTATGAATTGAATGCAAGAATGCAATAAGGGCTTGTCGGGGCGGCTCTTGTGGCTGCCCTGAAACTGGCAATATTGTACTCTCAAACATTCGTCCCATAAGTCCTATACGACTTATCAGACCTATTTGACCTATTCCAATCCCCGGTTTAAAAACCGGGGCAACTGAAGAAAATGCAAGAACAAATATCCGCAGGGTTAAAACCCTGCTGAATATGGGATAACCCAACCACAACAACCAACACCACACCATCATGGACAAACCATCACATCACATCTTTGTCTGCGCGAGCTTCAGGGCGCAGGGCGCGCCGCAGGGCATGTGCCACAAGAAAGAGTCGCTGAACCTCATTCCTTACCTCGAAAGCGAACTCTCCGACCGCGGCATGAGCGATGTCGCCGTTTCGGCCACGGCCTGCCTGAACCTGTGCGAAAAAGGTCCGGTGCTGGTCGTCTATCCCGAAAACTACTGGTACGGCGAAATCGACAGCACGGACAAGGTCGATGAAATCCTCGACGCGCTCGAAGAGGGCGAGGCCTGCGAGGAGCATATCATCAACTGAGAACTTCCTTCCCTTCAGGAAGCCGGGGGAAACCGCCTTGCGTTAACTGGAGACGTCAGGCATTCCCCCATTATTTTTGTCTCACGTTATAACTTTTAGTAAATAGCGAATACAGTAGTAGCCGAAACCAGAGCGGCTCTTTTTTTGTACATCGTTATAACCTGAATTGCTAAACGATCAGCCATATCCGTCCGATCCGTATGATCCGACTGATCAATAAAATCAACCACCACGGCACACGCATGAAAAAAACATCTCTTATCGCCCTATTGGCGCTGCTCTCCGCGACGGCGCAGGCTGAGGAAAGCCCGGCCTTGCTGGCGCTCAACACCTTTACCGCGCCCGAAATCACCGTCTCGGGCAAAAAGGGCGACCTCTTGCAGAACGTCACCGGCAAGGAGTCGGCGCTGCTCAACCCGTCGCAAATGTCGGTCTACAAGGTGATCGGCATGATGCCCTCGATCAGCCAGCAGAGCGTCGATCCCTACGGGTTGGCCGATACCGTGAACTACCACGAGGCGTTCCGCTTCCGTGGCGTCGAGGCGACCGCGGGCGGCGTGCCCGGCACGACGGTCAACGTCGAGGGCTTGCCGGTCACGGGGCGTCCGGGTGGCGGCGCGACGATTTACGATCTCGAAAACTTCGAAAATATCGCGGTTTACAGCGGCGTCATGCCAGCCAACATCGGCCTCGGCGTCGCCGACGTGGGCGGCAAGATCGAGATGACGATCAAGCGTCCCGGCGACAAGTTCGGCGTCACGCTGAAGCAGAGCATCGGCAGCCACGACTTCAGCCGTACCTACCTGCGCATCGACACCGGCAACCTCGGCAGCGGCCTGAAAGCGTTCGCTTCCGGCTCGACCAGCTACGCCGAAAAGTGGAAGGGGTACGGCGCGAGCAATCGCAATAACCTGATGTTCGGCGCGACCGAGCAGTTCAGCGACAAGGTGAAACTCGAAGTGTTCGCGACGTACAGCAAGGGCAACATTCACCCCTACAAAGCGCTGGGTTACGCCGAAATCCTGAACCTCGACAGCGCTTACGACAACGATTACGGCAACGATCCGACGAAATACGACTACTACGGCTATAACAAAAACGAGTTCGAGGACTGGATGGTGATGGCCAACCTCGAAGTGAAAACCGGCGAGAACTCGAAGCTCAATGTCAAACCCTACTCCTGGAGCGACAAGGGCTACTACATGGAGACCATCACCCAGAACAGCCAGAACATGATCCGCCGCTGGGACATCGACCACGACCTCAAGGGCGTCCTCGCTGAATACGCCACAAAGCTCGGCAGCGTCGATCTCGATTTCGGCTATCTCTACCACACGCAGGAGCGTCCCGGACCGCCGACCTCGTGGAAAAACTACACCATCACCGGAAATACGCTTCAGTTCAAAAACTGGTCGATCCTCTCCGGCGGCTCGAACCACGTGCTGCACGAGCCGTTCTTCGAAGCGAAGTACCGCGCCGGCGACTGGCTCTTCGAAGGGGGCGTGAAGTACGTCAACTACACTCTGCCATCGATTCTCACCTACGACACAACCGGCATCGGCGACGTCAGTTACGACGACGCGCTCGCTGCAAATCCGGCCATTGTCGCGTCAAAAAGTGCTGAATCGACGACAACCTTCAGCCGCCTCTTTCCTGACGTGAGGCTTACCCGAAGCCTCGGTGAGAATACGTCGGCGCACCTGGCTTACGGCGAGAACTACGTCGTGCATGTGGATATTTATCCCTACTTCATTTCGCAGTACGCCACTTTTTCAGCCCACGGCATCACCTTCGATCAGCTCTGGGAGGAGCGGAAGATGGAGATTTCCCGCAACTTCGAGCTGGGCCTGAAGATGAACGGCAGCGACTGGAGCATCGCGCCAACCGTTTATTACGCCATCCACAACAACAAGCAGGCGATATTCCTGGACTCTGATCTCGGCATCTCCTACCCGATGAACAACGCCGACGCGACAGGGTACGGTTTCGAGCTGGAAGGGGAGTACAAGCCATCCGGCGCCCTGAAGTGCTAC
>CAIUQW010000073.1 GCA_903901395.1 uncultured Chlorobiales bacterium
ACGCGGAGTCTGTGGCGGAGCGACCACCGGCTTTGCGGTGAAATCGAACGGAATGCCGAGCACGTCGGCGTATTCTGTCTCGAACAGTCCCTCCTCGTTCAGCACGTAGGATTGACGCCGCAGGGCGCGTCCGATCACCTGCTCGCAGAGGAGCTGCGTGCCGAACGCCCGCACGCCGAGCACATGCGTCACCGTGTTGGCGTCCCATCCCTCAGTGAGCATCGAGACCGACACCACGCAACGGATCGACTGGCCGAGACGTCCCGGCTTGCCGACGGTGTTCATCACCTCGCGAAGCAGCTCCTGATCGGAAAGGTTCTCGGCCTGTCGGCGGTCGCCGGTGCGTTCGATAATCTCGCAGCGGAACTGCTCGATCTCCGGTCCGGCCACCTCGCGGAAGCTCCTGTCGAGCGCTTCGCCCGATTCGAGCTGCTTGCTGTCGATCAGCAGCGTTCGCGGGTGCGGCAGCGGCGCGCCGTCAGCGTCGAAGTTCCTGAAGAGTTCGAGCCGTCCGTTGTGGAACTCCGCCGCTCCATCCTCGCGCTCGCGCCGGAAACCGGAGACGTAGTCATAGAGCAGCTTGGAGGTCGAGGTGTTGTTGCAGACGATGATGAAGCAGGGCGGCACGCTGATCTTCTCCTCGCGCCATGCCTCGAAAGTCTTGGCGTAGTGGCCGTAGAGCGCTTCGAGGGCGGTCTGCAAATCCACAGGAATGCTGAACGGATCGTAGGCGTTGGACTTGCTGCGGCTCTTTTTCGGCATTTTCTTGCCGATGTGCTTCCAGAGTTCGCGGAACTTGGGCATGTCGCCGCCTGGAATGTTGTCGGCAACGGGCACGCGGGGCAGCTTGACGATGCCGCACTCGATGGCGTCCATCAGCGAGAAGTCGCTCATCGTCCACGGAAAGAGCGTCCCCTCGGCATAGCCGGAGCCACTCAGGAAAAACGGCGTCGCCGAGAGATCGATCACCCAATTGACGCCAAGCTTGCGCTTGACGGTCTCGATGCCGCTGATCCAGACGCGGGCGGCCTCGTTGTTCTCCTCGGCCTCTTTGCGCTCGTCGCCCTTCAGGCCGGTCACGGCAGCGTTGTCCGGTTTTTCGCGGTAGCAGTGGTGCGCCTCGTCGTTGATGACCATGATGTTCTTCATGCCCATCAGCCCGCCCATGACGCGCTGGAGCATCTGCCCTTCGGTTTCGAGGGTCTGCAACGGAGCGCCGCGACCTTGCAGGAGAGCGCGGTTCCCTTTCGAGAGGTCGAGCCGTTCACGGAGCCGGAAGGCGTGGTAGTTGGTGATGACGATTTTGGCGCGTTCGATGTCGCCGATCATGTCGCCGGGCACCAGCTCCCGGTGCTTGTAGTAGCTTTCGGAGTCGTTCGGCAAGAGGACGCGCAGGCGGTCGCGGATGGTCAGGCCGGGGGTGACGATGAGGAAGCCCCGGGTGAAGCGGCGGCTTTGCGGACGGCGGGCTGCGTTGACCGCCTGCCAGGCGATGAGCATCGCCATGACGGTGGTTTTGCCCGCGCCGGTGGCGAGCTTGAGCGCCAGCCGGAGAATTTCCGGATTGGCTTTCTGGCTGGCGCTTTCAAGATGGA
>CAIUQW010000074.1 GCA_903901395.1 uncultured Chlorobiales bacterium
GCCGAGCGCCTCCCAGTGCGCGCTTCGCCAGCGCTCTTCTACTTCGTGGTGATTATAGGTTTTGTCGAGATTCTGCGCGGAATGGTCACTCATGAGTATGGTTGCAAGCAAGGTTGAAAATTACAGACGCCCCCCTGCGAGGAGGCGTCTGAAAATCGTTATTTCCCGATCCGTCCGACCTGTCAGGCTTGTCTCAATCCTCTTTGGCCGGGGCCGGACGTTTTTCGAAGATCTGGTCGATCAGGCCGTATGCCTTCGCCTCGGTGGCGTTCATCCAGCGGTCACGCTCGGAGTCCTCGCGGATTTTCACCACATCCTGACCGGTGTGTTTGGCGAGCAGATCTTCGAGCAGATGACGAATTTTCTCGATCTCGCGGGCCTGGATGAGAATGTCAGTCTCCTGACCCTGCGCGCCGCCGGAGGGCTGGTGGATCATGATGCGCGAGTGCGGCAGCGATGCCCGCTTGCCGGTCGTGCCGCTGGCGAGCAGGAACGCGCCCATGCTGGCCGCCATGCCGACGCAGACCGTCGAAATGTCGGGGCGGATGTACTGCATCGTGTCGTAGATGCCGAGGCCCGCCGAAACGCTGCCGCCGGGGGAGTTGATGTAGATGTAGATGTCGCGCTCCGGGTCTTCCGATTCGAGGAAGATGAGCTGCGCCATCACCAGCCCGGCCACATGCTCGTCGATGCCCGAGCCGAGGAAGATGATGCGCTCCCTGAGGAGGCGGGAGAAAATATCGAACGCACGCTCGCCGCGTCCCGAGGTCTCGATGACCATCGGCACGAGCTGGCTCTGGATGCTGTTTTCAATCGCTCCGGAGTAGAGCTTTTTGGCGTGATGGTCGAATCCGAAATTGATATTTGCCATGTGCTTTGACTTTTATAGTTCTCGCCCTGCCGAGAGATACGCTCAAATTCCGCAGAGTCGCGCAATGAACAGCTAAAATACAGAGACGGAACAAGAATTCCTGAAATCCGGTTCCGTTTCCTGATTTTATTATGAAGCGACGCCTCCCGCCCCGTCAATCTTTTGATATATTTGAAGCTTTCCAACACCCTGAAAAGACCGCCAGACACCATGCAGGTACGCCTCATCTCCGTCACCAATCCGCTCATCGAGATCGACAACAGCCAGCTCACACCCGAAGGACTCATCGCCTACTGCGCGAGAGTATCAAGCCCGAACCAGGAGACCCCCGACTACGAAAAGCTGCTCTCCTACTGCATCCGCAACCGCCACTGGAGCGTCTTCGAGATGGTTGACATGACGGTGGAGATTACGACGAGCCGCGCCATTAGCCCGCAGATTCTCCGCCACCGCAGCTTCTGTTTCCAGGAGTTCAGCCAGCGCTACGCCAAGGTGCAGGCGGTCGAGAAGTATCAGCCGAGGCGGCAGGATGTGAAGAATCGCCAGAACTCCCTCGACGACCTCGACGACGCCACGGTCGCCTGGTTCGACCAGGCGCAGGAGAGCATCGCGAAGCTCGGCATGGAGAAGTACGAAGAGGCGCTGGAGAAAGGGATCGCCAAGGAGTGCGCCCGCGTGCTGCTGCCGCTCGGCACCCAGACCCGCCTCTACATGAAAGGCTCGGTGAGAAGCTGGATTCACTACCTCGACGTGCGCACCGACCCCGCCACCCAGAAAGAGCACCGAGACATCGCCGACGCGGTGAAAGCGATCTTCACGGAGCAGTTCCCGGTGACAAGCAGAGCGATGGGGTGGAACAGCGAGGCGTGAGTAGCAAGCAGATAGATTTTATGGACGCTGATGGACGGCAAGAACTGACGAGACTAATCTCTTCTCTTACATTGTCCATCAATGTCCATATCCCACATTACATTCGTCCATCAAAGTCCATCAGCGTCCATTCCCTCTTCTCTTCACGCCATGTGCCCCAACAGCTTGATGAGCTGCGAGCGCAAATCCTTGCGATGCACAATAACATCAACAAAGCCGTGCTCTTGCAGGAACTCGGCTCGCTGGAAGCCTTCGGGGAGGTCTCGCTTGATGGTGTCGCGGATGACGCGCGGGCCGGCGAAGCCGATGAGTGCGTTGGGTTCGCTGATGTTGAGGTCGCCGAGCATCGCGAAGGAGGCGCTGATGCCGCCCATCGTGGGGTCGGTCATGAGCGAGATGAACGGAATGCCGCGCTCGCCGAGGCGGGTGAGCCGCGCGGAGGTCTTGGCCATCTGCATGAGGCTGAAGGCCCCCTCCATCATGCGCGCACCGCCGGACTGCGAAATCACGATGAGCGGCGCGTTCAGCTCGACGCTCTTGTCGGCGGCGCGGGCGATCTTCTCGCCAACCACAGAACCCATCGAGCCGCCGATGAAGCCGAAATCCATCGCTGAAACGACCAGCGGCGAACCCTCCAGCTTGCCGGTCGCGTTCCGGCACGCTTCGCTCTTGCCGGATTTTGCCATCGTGTCGCGCACGCGCTCGGGATATTTTTTTGTATCGACGAACGCGAGCGGATCGGCGGCCCTGAGCTGGGCGTCGAACTCCTCCCACTTGCCGTCATCGAACAGGAACGAGAAATAGATATCCGGCGAAATGCGGAAATGAAATCCGCAATCAGGGCAAGTGTAGAAATGATCTTCGAGCTGTTTTTTATGCAGGGCCGCCCCGCACGCATCGCATTTCGACCACAACCCTTCCGGGGTGTCGCGTTTGTCCGTCGTCTTGATCGACGGAATCGCCCGTTTGAACCAGACCATTTTTTCTTATTACTTCTAAAGAGTTTACATTTGAATTTAAAATATAAACTCGATACGACTTATCAAAAACAGGCTCTACCCGGAGTTCCGCGTGAACCGCAACCACTCACAGCGTCAGTTTCTTTCAGGAGACAGAATTTTTATCCGGCTGGCGTTCCTGTTCTCGGTTGCCGTGATCTCGTTGCAACCTCTTCCCGAGGCGCGGGCCGCAACCATCGTCTGGCCCGACACGCTCGCCACGCCGAATCATCGCTACGAAATCGTTCCCGCGATGCGCCCGCTCCGCAAAACCGTCGGACTGGCGCTCTCCGGCGGCGGCGCGAATGGTATCGCCCAGATTGGCGTGCTCAAGGCGCTGGAGGAAGAAAATGTCCCCATCGACTTTATCGCCGGCACCAGCATGGGGGCGCTGATCGGCGGGCTTTACAGCTCGGGCTACTCCGCGCAGGAACTTGAATCGCTGGCACACACGCTTCCCTGGCAGAAACTTGTTTCGATGGATAACGAAGCGCCGAGAAGCAACACCTACCTCGAACAGAAAAGCATCCGCGACCGCGCCTCCATCGCCATCCGCTTCGAGAAATTCAAGCTGGTCGTGCCCAAATCGCTGAGCGCGGCGCAGACGCTCACCCGAACCATTGATCTCTTGATTCTGAACGCCCCTTATCACGCAGGTCAATCTTTTTGCGACCTGCCGGTTGAGTACCGGGCTGTCACCACCGATCTGCTTTCGGGTCGCCGCGTCACCTTGACCTCCGGGCCGCTCTCGGAAGCGATGCGGGCCAGCGCCACCATTCCGATTCTTTTTCAACCTATCGAGCGCAATGGCCAGCAGCTTGCCGATGGCGGTCTGGTCGCCAACCTGCCCGTCGATGAACTGGAGAAGTTCAATGCCGGTTACAAGGTGGCTGTTGACACACACGGCAGAATGTACACCGAAAGCGGCGAGATCGACGTGCCCTGGAAAGCTGCCGACCAGGCGATGACCATCCTGACCCAGGTACAGTACCCGCAGCAGCTCGAAAGGGCGGACATGGTGATCACGCCAGACATCGGCAACCACAAGGCGACCGATTTTTCCGATGTTCGAGAGCTGATTGCAGCCGGTTACGCCAAGGGCCGCCTGCTCGCGCCGGTCATCAAACGCAATATCCAGCTCGGAGCGGAAAAAGATGCTGACATTTCCGGTTACCACAAAAGCATCGTGGGCATTCCGGATTCCGCCGGATATATCGAACAGGCACGAACGGCCAAAGCTATTGTGCGCAATGATACCCGCGTCAAAAAAATCCTGAACGAGCTGCTTGAAACCGGTCTGTTCACGAGAGTTCATGCTGAAATTGACAAGCGGTCGCGAAGCGCGGCATTCGTGCTCGAACCGCTGCCCCGGATCGAGAGCGTCGAGGTTACCGGCGGCCCCGCCAGTGAGGTTCCCGAAAAAGAGATCGAGCGCATATTCACGCCTGTGACCGGCACGCTCTACACCAGCACCATGGCGACCCGGTCGCTTGAAGAGCTGATCCGCCTCTACCGGAACAAGGGATACAGCCTCGTCAGAATCGAAAAGGTCAACGTCACCGGCAAGAAACTCACGGTGCGCCTTTTCTCGGGCAGGATAGAGAACGTGCAGATCGAGCAGGACAGAAAGCTCACCCGTCCGCTGACGGTTCGGCGCGAATTGGCGGTAGACTCAACCAGAGTGTTCAGGTATGCGGATGCAGAAAAAACGATCGACAATCTTTACGGCACTGGCGTATTCAATCGCGTCTCCCTGAGCACGGAACGCCCCACCGGAGAGAACAATGACGGCAACAGCTCGCTCCTGCTCCGGCTCGACGAGAAGCTCCCCACAGTGCTCCGAATCGGCGTCCGTTACGACGATACCTCAAACGCGCAACTGCTGCTCGATTTCAGAAACGAAAACCTCAATGGAACCGGAAGCTCTGTCGGCGGATGGGCCAAGGCGGGATCAAAAAACAATCGTTTCAACATCGAGTTCAGCGTGCCACGAATTGGCAGAACGCCGTTGACCATGTTCACGAGAGCCTTTTTCGACCAGCGTGACTTCGAGACGCGCCAGCTTGCTCTGATCGGCCAGTCGGGCTTGCAGGCCACGGGAGAGCCGCGCTCGCTCGGTCTCCAGCGCTACGGCGTAACGACCTCGTTTGGCACGAGAATCCGCAAAAATGGCCGTCTGACGGCGGACTTTACCGTGCAGAACGCGCGCTCTTATACGAGGGACAAGATCGACGAGCCATTCGCCACCGGCAATGTCAACCTGATGTCCATCGGCGGAGCGTTCACCTTCGACAATCGCGACAGTTCGTTCCTTCCTTCAGGCGGCCGATATACCAATATCAGGTACAATTCAACCTCCGCTCTTCTCAACAATGCGGACAGCTTCTGGCAACTGGCGGCGCTCCACGAGGAGAATTTTTCGATCGGCTCAGCCGCCACGCTCCAGGTGACGGCGCTGGCCGGAACCAGCAGCAACGAGGTTCCGCTTTCAGAGAAATTCTTCCTTGGCGGCACGGGCAATTCCTACAGCTACCGCTTCATCGGGCTGAAGGACAGCGACCTCATCGGCAACAACATCGCCGTCGCCGGAGCCATGCTGCGCTACAAATTTCCGGTGCAACTTCTTTTCCCGACATCGTTCACGCTCTCCTATAACATCGGCAACGTCTGGGAGCGGCGATCCGGCATGTCGATCCAGCAGTTGATCCAGGGCGCAGGCGCGGGAGTGGTCTGGGAGACGCCGATCGGCCCGGCGCAGTTCAGCGTCGCCAAGCCGTTTGCGTTCGAGAACAGCGATGTCAGGGATAACGCCAAAATCGACTTCAGCAGTACCGTGTTTTACTTCAGCCTGGGCCACGATTTTTGATATTATCTGAAACTCTACCTCGAACCTTTTGACAACAAGCACCAAACCGCATATTCTGGTCTGTAACGACGATGGCATCGAAGGGCCGGGGCTGCACGCACTTGTGGCTTCGATGAAAAAACTCGGCAGGGTGACGGTTGTCGCGCCCGCCGAACATCAGAGCGGCAAGAGCCACGCCATGACGCTTGGCGAGCCGTTGCGCATCAGGAAGCACCTCAAAAACAACCGTTTTTTCGGCTATAGCGTCTCGGGTACGCCGGTCGATTGCATCAAGGTGGCACTGAGCCACATTCTTGACGAGAAGCCGGATATGATCGTGTCGGGGATCAACTACGGCAGCAACACGGCCATGAACAGCCTCTACTCCGGCACGGTGGCCGCCGCCCGCGAAGGGGCGATTCAGCGGGTGCCGTCACTCGCCTTTTCGCTGACCACCTACGAGAACGCCGACTTCACCTACGCCGCCAAATTCGCTCGGCAACTGGCTCGTGAGGCGCTCCGGCGGGGAATGCCGCCGGACACGATTCTTTCGGCAAACATCCCCAACGTGCCCGAAAAAGAGATCCGCGGCGTGCTCTTCACGCGGCAGGGGCGGTCGCGCTGGGAGGAGTCGGCCATCGAGCGGCACGACATGTACGGCAACCCGTACTACTGGCTCGCCGGCTCGCTCCAGTTGCACGACGAAGAGCTTGCGGAGGATGAATACGCCGTCCGGCATAACTACGTCGCCGTAACGCCGATCTCCTGCGACATGACCGACCATCGCTTCCGCAGCGAACTCGAAACCTGGGGACTCAAGAAATAACGCGCGTGAACACCTTTCTCATCGATTATCAGCGGATTCAGACGCCCAGGAAGGGCTTCTCCCGCCTCTTCTGCGACTATACCTCCGAAAGCGAGGCGCGAACGAAGCTGCTCACGAGCTGCTTCCATCTCGATTACCGCAAGGATGCCGATTACTACCGCCATCTCGGCCTGCTTGCGTCGCGCAACTTCCGCCGGGAGGCGCTCGTGGAGCTGCTGACGGGTCAGAACAAACGGTTCGGCGGCTCGGAACGGCAGCAGCGGGAGATCGAAAAGCTGCGCTCGCCGCGCTGCATGGCCATCGTCACCGGCCAGCAGACCGGCCTCTTCACCGGCCCGCTGTATACGATCTACAAGGCCCTGACCGCCGTGGTGGTCGCCCGCAAGCAGAAGGAGCTGTTCCCCGAGTACGACTTCGTGCCGGTCTTCTGGATCGAGAGCGAGGATCACGATTTCGACGAGGCGTCGTCCACCCTGCTCTTCTCCGGCGGCGACCTCGAAACGATCACGGCGGAGGGAGCGCACCGACTCGCCGACCAGATGGCCGGGGCGACCCAGCTCGGCGCGACCATCGGCGAGACGGTACAGC
>CAIUQW010000075.1 GCA_903901395.1 uncultured Chlorobiales bacterium
CTTTTTTCCAATGAGTTAATTTTGATGACACCTGTTTCGTTGATTTGGCTGATTCTGAAATAATCAGAATATTCCGGAAAAGGTATTCTGAAATAATCAGAAATTTGTCCATGACCGCGACCACTTTGCCCGAGGCGCTTCAGCTGATGCAGTATATCGGCGACGCCATCGGCACCATCCGCGAGCCGCAGGAGCTGTTTCGCACCGTGACCGACAAGCTCCGGCTCATCTTTCCGTTCGACTCGGCGGTGATCATCACCATCGATCGTGAGCGGCGCGAGGCAATCGTATTTTTCGAGCTGCTTCGCTTTGAATTGCCCGAACATCTGCGTCACCAGCGGCGCTCCATAGCGGGCACCTGGCTCGAAGGCCACCTCGACGACCGCGCGGTCACGGTCGCCAGCATCGCCAGTGATATACCAACGTTCGGCCAGAAGGATGCGCCGCTGCTCTGGACGCTGCACGAACTCGGGATGAAGCAGCTCGTGCTTTCACCGCTCCGCTCGGGGGGACGGGTGATAGGGTTTCTCAACTTCGTCTCGAAGGAGGAGGAGCCGTGGAGCGAGAGCGACCGGTCGCTGCTTGCCGGGGTCTCCTCCTCAATCGCCATCGCGGTCAGCAACTCGCTCGCCTACGAGGAGCTGCGGCAGCGCGAGGCCGAGACGGTGATGCAGCTCGCCATCAACAACGCGCTCTTCACGATCAAGGAGCGCGGCCAGATGCTGCTCACGGTCTGCGAGCAGATCAGCAAGCTCATTCCCTGCGGTTTTCTCGGTATCCGGGTGGTGGGCAATGACGGGCGCTTCCGCATTTTCGACAACTTCATGCGCGAGCCGGGGCGAAGCTTCGCGCCATTCTCGCCGCTCGAAGAGCTTGAGGTGAGCGTCGATGATCCCGTCGCGCGGGAGAGCGTCGAGGTGCTCTCGCGACCCGGCGTCTATGCGGGCGAGCGTTTCGACGAGCTGTGTCGCGAGTTCCGCCTTGTCGGCATGGTGCGCGACCGCTTCGGCATCAGCTCGACCATCGTCGTGCAGCTCTGGGATTTGCCGGGCAGCCGCGCGGGGCTGATCATTTCGGGCATCGGCGTTTCGCTGGGCGAGGGCGAACTCGCCACCATCCGGCTGATCGTGCCGCAGCTCGCCCTCGCGTTGCAGAATTACATGGCCTTCGACGAGATCGACCGCCTGCGCCGCAAGCTCGAAGGCGAGCGCACTTACCTCGTCGAGGAGATTCGCGAGGCGCACAACTTTGAGGAGATCGTCGGCCAGAGCGCGCCGCTCGCGGAGGTGCTGCGGCGTGTCAGCCAGGTCGCGCCGACCGACGCCACGGTGCTCATCGAGGGCGAAACCGGCACCGGCAAGGAGCTGATCGCCCGCGCGATTCACAACCGCTCGCCGCGCAAGGAGCGGGTGCTGGTGCGGGTCAACTGCGCGGCGCTGCCAGCGGCGCTCATCGAGTCGGAGCTGTTCGGTCACGAAAAAGGAAGCTTCACCGGGGCGACGGAGCGGCGCATCGGCAAGTTCGAGCTGGCCGACGGCGGCACGATCTTTCTCGACGAGATCGGCGAGCTGCCGCTGGAGCTTCAGTCGAAGCTGCTGCGCGTGTTGCAGGAGAAGGAGCTGGAGCGTATCGGCGGGCGGCGCGTGATTCCGGTTGACGTGCGGGTCATCGCCGCCACCAACCGCGACCTCGAAAAGGAGGTAGCCGCCGGTGGGTTCCGCGAAGACCTCTACTTCCGGCTCAACGCCTTTCCGCTTGCCTTGCCACCGCTTCGGGAGCGGCGCGACGACATTCCCGTGCTGGCGATGCACTTCGCCCGCAAATTCGCCCGCGAGTTCGGCAAGCCGGAACGAGCCATCCGCGAGCGCGACATGCGCGAACTGACCTCGCGCGACTGGAAAGGCAACATCCGCGAGCTTTCGCACTGCATCGAGCAGGCGGTGATCGTCTCCGAAGACGAGCTGCTCGACCTCTCCACCTCGCTCCCACCGCGCGGCGAAAGTGTCGTCTCGACTCCACAATCGCCGATCATGACGATGGAGGAGTTCGAAGAGGAGGCGCGAAGCATGGAGCGCACGCTGATCCTCGACGCCCTCGACCGAGCCGGAGGCCGGGTCAGCGGCGAAAACGGCGCGGCGGAGCTGCTGAAGATCAACGCCAAGACACTCTACTCACGTATCGACAAACTCGGCATCCGCAAACGCTACGGTGCGGGATGATCTGCCAACGTTATTGCTCCGGCCATTAAAACTCTTAAACAATTGCCCCGGACTTCAGTCCGGGAGATATGAATAAAACAATATAAATAAGGGCTTTAGCCCAATCTCCTGATCACAGGTCGTTTGTGGTTTATTGTGGCCGGAGTAAGAATGGCATCGAGATGTCAAACGAGAGATTGTTCTTGTCGAAAAGAATTTCACGGAGTGAAAAAACAGCATGAAACATGTTGTGCCGCCATAGCACAACCGGGGGGTTACAGAAGAAGTCGAAAAATTTGATATTGTTGAGGCATCACGCATTTGCTCCTGACCTTGTTTTTCGCATCGATTGAAAATCCGGATTAATCGTTATTACTCCGGCCACAATAAATCGGAATCTCCGTCGTTGCAAGAAATTAGGCTAAAGCCTTTATTATTTGTGTCTTATCTGCATACCCCGGACTGAAGTCCGGGGCAATTGTTTGTGAATTATAATGGCCGAATTAATAACCAGAAATCATGCACTCTTCGCTCAGCTCTGCAGCGGCAATCCGCAATCTTGCCTTGTTTGCTATCGTGGCGATGGCGGCAGGGTGGCTCGGACGCGGGCTGGATGTTGCGGTTGGCAGCCTTGCGAGCGAGGGGCCGGGGCAGCTTGTCTGGATTGCGGCCCCGGCGCTGACGGGATTGCTTTTGCGCGGCTTTGGCGGCGACGGATGGACAGATGCGGGGCTGAGGCCCTTGTTTGGCGGGAACTGGCGATGGTATCTGTTCGCGATACTTTTCGCGCCGGTTTCGTCGCTGCTGACGATTTTACTCGGCATGACTTTCGGCATCATGCGGTTCACGATGCCGGATGCGGGCAATCTTCTTCGTCTCGTAGCCTTGGCGCTGCTTCCCGCGTTCGTCAAGAATATCGCCGAGGAGTTTGCCTGGCGCGGCTACTTCACTCCGCGCCTCTCGGCTGCTGGCGTGCCGGACGCGCTCAATCATGCGCTTACCGGCCTTGTCTGGGCCGCGTGGCATGTGCCCTATTATCTCTTTTTCCTCGACCGGGCGACCTTTGCCGCCATCAGTTCACACGGTTTGCCGGTTTTTTTCGTCACGATGTTTATCGGTGTGGTCGCGCTCGCGTTCGTATACGGAGAGCTGCGCCTCGTCACAGGCTCGGTGTGGCCGGTGGTGGCGTTGCATACGGTGAGCAACGCCGTCACCGGTGCGATACTGCTCAGCGGGAAAGTCGCGATGGCTTTTGGCGCGGCGGATTTGCTGGCGTCGCCGATTCCGGGATCACTCATGAGCATCGCGCTCAATGCGGCGATCTGGCTCTGGCTCCGCCGTCACCGTCAGGCAAGGGCTCGACGGTAACGATTTGCGCTATCCCGGCGGCAATCAGGTGTGAGCACCTTCAGCTATCACCTCTTTGATTGCCTGCGAGAGGTGCGAGAGGCTGACCGGCTTTTTCAGCAGTTTGCGAATGCCGTACTGGGCGAGCGGCACGGTGTTTTCAATATCCTTGCCATAGCCGGTCATCAGCGCTACCGGCAGCTCCGGATTGCTCTGGTGCAGTTCATGGGCGAGCTGGATGCCGGTCATCTCAGGCATGGTGAGGTCGGTGATGACCATGTCGAACGCTTCCGGCTCCTTGCGGAACGCGGCGAGCGCCTTGACAGGCGAGTTCACCGCCAGCACGCTGAAGCCGAGATGCTCCATCATCACGTTCATGAGCTGCACGGTCGCCTCCTCGTCATCGACAAAGAGGATGCGCGTGCTCTTCTCGCCTCGCGCAAGCTCCGTCTTATTGTCCTGACTGGCGACGCTGCTTTCGATCACCGGCAGGTAGATGCGGAAGGTGCTGCCCTTGCCGGGAGTGCTTTCAACCGTGATCTCGCCTTTGTAGCTGGTGATAATGCCGTGCACCACCGACAGGCCGAGTCCCGTGCCTTTGTTCACCGCCTTGGTCGTGAAGAATGGCTCGAAAATGCGCTCCATCGTGGCCTCGTCCATGCCGTGCCCGGTATCCGTGACGCTGAGCTGGATATATCGTTCGGCCTTCAGCGCGGGTAAGCGTTTGCGCCATGCGTCGTCCGGCTCGATTTCACGGAGATCGATGGCCATCTCGCCGCCCGACTCCGACATCGCCTGGAACGCATTGGTGCAGAGGTTGATGATCACCTGATGAATCTGGGAGGGATCGGCCAGCACGTTGCCGCACTGCTCGTCAATGGTCCGCCGGATGGTTATCGTCACCGGAATCGATGGCCGCAGAAGCTTCAGTGCTTCGCAGACGATCTCCTTGACGTTGACCACCACCGGCTCGCGCTCCTCCGCGCGGCTGAAGGCGAGAATCTGCGCCACCAGATGCTGCGCCCGTTCGGCGGCTTTCATGATTTCCGTGAAATAGCTATGCTGCCTGGCGCTATCCTCCAGCGTGGCCACGCCCATCTCGGCATAGCCGAGAATCGGAGAGAGAATGTTGTTGAAATCATGCGCGATGCCGCCAGCAAGCGTGCCGATGGTTTCGAGGCGCTGGGTTTTTTTCAGATTCTTTTCCATCTGCAGCATCTCCTCCTGCGCTTTGACCCGGTCGGTGATGTCGAAAAGGATGCCGTCGATACCGGAGAAATCGCCGTTTTCCGAAAAGATGGAGGACTGGCGGTCTTCGATCCACCGGATCGCGCCGCCGGGCAAAACGATCCTGAAAACGATCACTTTCGAGCCGGGCGATTTCTTCAGCTCATAGTAGGTGTCGAGGACAAACTGGCGGTCTTTGGGATGAACAAAGGTGAGCGCATGGTTGCGCGTGCCGGAGAGAATCGGCAAGAGGTCGTTTGTTGCGAGGAACGCGGACTGCGACAGAAACTTGATAGTTCCATCCTCCGAGGTGTGGTAGACAAAGCCAGGAATATTGTCGATGATCGCCCTGAACTCCGCGCTGACCCGCTTCTGCAGGGCGTTTTCACGCAGCGCTTCTTCAGCCCGCTTCAGTTCGGTCAAGTCGACTACCGTGGTTCGTATTCCGGCCACCTGATCTCCGTCCTGCCTGATTGGGGTGCTGTAGAGCAATAACGGCACGCGGCGTCCGTCTTTCATGATGACGGTGTACTCGTTGCCTTTCGGGATATAGTCAGGATCGCAGATTTTTTTCTGGTTGACCAGCGCCAGTTCGATCTCTTCGGGAGTGCAGAAGCTGAATGCTGAAATGCCTTGCTTCAGCTCTTCGGCTGAGAGATCGAAAAACTCCAGCGCCGAGTGGTTGATATAATCCACGATGCCGAGCTGGTTTGTCTCGAAGAGTGGCAGCGGCAGAAACTCGGTCAGTTCACGAAATTTCCGCTCGCTTTCGATCAGTTTGGCCTGATTTCTCAGCCGTTGCGAAATATTCCTCGTGATGCCGATAAGCGTGGGTTTTCCGTCCCAGATGCCTTTGGTCATCTTTGTTTCAACAGGCAGCAGTTCGCCCGATTTCATCAGCACCGGCATCTGGCAGATGATTCTCGTTCCGGCATTCATCTCCTCAGCCGCTTTGATCGCTTCCTCGCGCGTCTCCGGTGCGTGCAGGTCGAGCAGGTTCATTCCCCGCAGCTCATTGATTGAATAACCGAGGGTGGCGATGGTCGAGGAGTTGGCGTGCAGAATGCGCCCCTCCTCCGAGACGACGAACAGCATGTCGTCGATCGACTCGAAAAGCGCTTCGAGATTGCGGTTTGCCGCATGAACCTCCTCTTCATGCCGTGCCTGCATGATCGCCGCGCCGATATGCGATGCAACGGTTTCAAGCGCTTTCCGCGCCACCTCCGGCACCTGACTGAGCGAGTGCGAGGCGACATTGAGCGTGCCGATGACCCTGTTTTTGCTGATAACCGGAAGAATGGCAAAGGCGGTGAGTTTTTCTTCCCGCACGGCGTGGCCCGTGATGTCACTAAGCTGTGTCGGCTGATCGCTGTACACAACGCTCCCGGAGGTCATGGCCTGGTATTCCGGTAAATCCGGCGTGATGACGCTGACCTCGCTGGTGAACGCTTCCGGCAGCCCCTGACTGGCGACGAGGCGCAAGGTTTTGTCGGCATCGTTGACGAGATAAATGCCGCCGCAATCCATGCCCGACATCTCTATCGCGGTATTGAGGCAGTGCCGCGTCGTATCCTCGAAGGAGTGCGACGCGCTCAACTTCAGCGCCAGATCGAGTTCGCTCTGGATCAGCATCTCGACCTGCTTGCGCTGCAGCGCGTTGGCGATGATGCCGCCCGCCAGCGCCAGAATCGCGGCGGAGCTGGCGGGCCATTGCCGCTCGTGGCGCACGGCGTCGAAGCCGATGAAGCCGAACAGCTCGCCGCTCGAAATGAGGGGAATGAGTATCAGCGACTGAATCTCCTGCATTTCGAAAGCTTCCCGCTCCTTGGCCGCCTCTTCGGGCAGGTCGGAGACGCGCGGCACGATGATCACATCGCCATTGATGATAATGTCGTGCGACCACTTGAAGTCGTCGGTCGGAAGCTGTTTCAGCATATCGATCTGCGGCGAAATTCCCTCGGCGCACCACTCATGGGTGTTGTCCATGAGGCGGTGATTGTCGTAATACTGGAAAATGTAGCTCCGGTCAGCCTCGACGAACTCGCCGATAGCCTGCAACGCCTGATCGATCATCTCGTCGATGCGCTCCGGGGCGGCATTGATGAAGCGGTTGGCCAGCGTCGAAATCAGATGCTCGAAGCGGCGGTTGTAGGCAATCGCCGCCTCGGACTGCTTGCGTATGGTGTTGTCGAGCGTGTAGGTCTCGAAGCACTCGATCTGGCCCTCGTCATTGCGTATGATGGTCGTGAACTCGTAAAGCCATGCGACTGCGCCGTCCTTGCGGATAATCCGGTACTCCTGCGCGAAGGAGGTGCGCTCTTCTTCAGAGGAGTAGCGCTCCATTTCCGCCAGAATCTGGCCGAGATCGTCCGGGTGAACAAGGTCGGTGTATGCAACGGCTCCCGAGGTGAAGTCGGACGGAGCGTAGCCTGTCAGCCGGGTGACGTTTGGCGAGACATACTCGACCGGAAAATCTTCGGCATTTCGCCACCGGAACACGGTGACCGGCCCATCGAGAAAGAGATCCATCTCCTGCCGGAGCTTCTCCTCGCGATGCTTGCGCTCCGTGATCTCCTGATGCGAACCGGCCATGCGGATCGCCTTTCCTTCGCGGTCACGCTCGAAGACCTTGCCCCGGTCGAGAATCCAGACCCAGTGCCCCTTTTTATGACGCATACGGATTTCCGCTTCGTAATAGTCGGTCTCACCCCTGATCGGCCCTTCAAGCAGCGCGGTCGCTTTCCGGAGATCATCAGGATGACAAAAGCGTTCCCATGTCGCGATGGTAATCTCCCCGAGTTCTTCGAGACTGTAGCCGATCATCTCGGCCCAGGCGTTGTTGATGGCGACTTTTCCGGTCGGGATTTCCCAGTCCCAGTATCCGGCGTTCGTCCCCTCGACAACAATCGAAAGCCGGTGCAGCTCTTTTTTCAGCTCGGCATTCTCCTGCTTCAGGCGGGCTACAGCCGCATCATCAGTTTCGTCTGTCACGACAGGGGCATCGATGTTCATTATCGGGGTAGTAAAGGGTGTGAGCTGCTATGGTAAGTGCGCTGTAACCATGAAGATAGTTGTGTTTGCTCTATTACGTTATGTGTACAATATACTACCGTGCAAGCACATAGTAGTTACGAATTTTACCTGATCAGGCGCAGAAGCTACAATTCAGTACAAAATCTCCAGGCCGTCTGGCTGAACATCCATGAGGGAATTCGCTATGCGCGTCGCGCCGGTGTTCAGCGCTGACTCGGCGGGAATGCAGGTGAAGACGAGGTCTCGGGTGACGAGAATCGCGGCAAAACTTATGTCCACTTCAGCGGTTCATAATCGAGGCACCTTTCACAGATACCTGACAACCTCATCGAGCGATTTCCGGCTTTTCGGGCGGGTCTGGGCGTCGGCGGAGGCGTAGCCGAGCGGGGTGATGGCGAAGACATCTTCGGAGGGTTTCAGACCGAGCGCGTCCCGGAGGATTGCAGGATCGAAGGCGCAAATCCAGCAAGTGGCGAGGCCCTCGGCGTGGGCGGCGAGAATCAGGTGATCCATCGCGATGGCGAGATCAGTTTCAAGCGAGTTCCAGCCGTCAGACGCCCTCACCCATGCTGCCGCCCGGTCGCCTGTGACGACGAGGATGTGCGGCGCTTGCCGGAACCAGTCGCGCTTGTAGCAGGGGCGGACTTTGGCGAGCATCTCCGGCGAGCTGACGAGCAGGAATTTCCAGGGCTGGAGGTTTTTGGCCGACGGGGCGACCCGCCCGGCGTCGAGCACACGGTCGAGAATCTCCGGCGGCACCGGGCGATGGGCGTCGTAGCCGCGCACGCTTTTGCGCGATCCGGCGAGGTCGTGGAAGTCCATCATGACTGCTTCTCTCCCTGCGCGAGGTGGCTGAGCATTTCGAGGTCTCCCCCTTTGCCGATGGCGATGATGGCGCCTTTTTTCTGGATGATCTCCGCCGGGCGTGGCGTGGTATGCAGCTCGCCGCCCGGAAGCTTGTAGCCAACCACATTGATGCGGTGGTTGTTGTAGAGATCGACCTCCTGAAATGATTTTCCGACCAGCGATGAGTGTTCGGCAACCGTGAACTGAGCGATTCTCAGGTTGAGGTTATTGGCGTCGCTCAATTCGTCAAGATACTCTTCAAGTTCCGGTTCGGTCAAAAGATTGGCCATGCGCTTGCCCGCCGAGCGGTAGAGCATCACCACCTTTTCCGCTCCAGCCCTGCGGAGCTTGCTTTCCGACTCATCGCAGTCCGCTCTGGCCACGATGTAAAGATTCGGCTTGAGGTTGCGGGCGGTCAGGACGATGAAGACGTTCTCGGCGTCGTTTCCGGCGGCGGCGATCAGCCCCTTGGCGCGGTGCAGTCCGGCATCGGCCAGCACCTCTTCATCGGCGGCGTTGCCCTTGATGGCGAGGAATCCCTCGTCACGGGCGCGGAGCACATTGTCGATCAGGTTGTCGATGATGACGAAGGGGATCGCCTTGGCCCTCAGCTCTTCGGCGACGCTTCCCCCGAGGCGGCCGTATCCGCAGATGATGAAGTGGTCGTTGAGTTTCCGAAGCATTCGTTCGTTGCGTTGATGTTCCCAGTGCGTCCGCCATTCGCCAGAGAGGAGAAAGACGGCGACGTTGGTCAGGGTGAAGAAAAAGAGGCCGGTGCCGCTGACGATAAGCAACATCGTGAAAATCTTGCCGACATCGCCGAGTGGATGCACTTCGTGAAAGCCGACTGTCGCCACGGTGATGATCGTCATGTAGAGCGCATCGAGCGTGTTCATCTGCTCGATGTACATATACCCCAGCGTGCCGGAGAGGATGAGCAGCGCCACGCTGACAATCGAGACCCAGAACCGGCGAAGGGTGGAGAACTGTTGCGACTCTTTAGTCAATGGCGATCGTCGTCATGGCGGTTAACGAAATGAATTCAGAGCTTGCGGATCTTGCAGAAATCTTTCGAGATTTTCTGGAACATATGGTTGGTTGCCGTCTGCATGATCACCGTCATGCCGGTGCTGACCATCGTCCGCACCACCTTCTCCGGCACGATGCGGAAGGCCGGGTAGAGCAGAAACCTGACATTGACCTTGAGGTCGAAATCGACCCTTGTGCGCTCTTGCTGCATTGGCGCGATCAGCATCTCTGCCGCCACCTTGCCTTCGAAAAGGTACTTTTCAGGCATGGTGAACGTTTTGCTTGCGGGCAATGGCCTCCAGGTGATTTTCCGACCCACCGTGAACTGGCGGATCATCTCGTCGCTCATCTCTTCGGGGTCGATCGAGGCAGCCTCCTCGGGAATATCGATCAGGATTTCATTCTCCTGCTGGATGTTGAAAATCACGTCAAACGGGTTGTTCTGCGGATCGGTCACCCGGAAGTGCCAGCGATAAGCCTCGTCCTGGTCGAGCTGCTCGACCTTGTTGCAGAACGGGTTGAAGCTGAGAATTTTTTCGTGGTCGGTAAGATAGTTAACCGTTTTGTCGAAGTCTTTATAGAA
>CAIUQW010000076.1 GCA_903901395.1 uncultured Chlorobiales bacterium
CATGGCGAAGAAGAATCCCGAATTTGCAGGAGTCTGCATCCTTCCCGACCAGGTGGCGGCCCGCCGGGCGATGGCGTCGATGGAGGTTGGCGATGTGTGGGGGATCGGGCGGCGGCACGCGGAGTTCCTGAACCGCAACGGCGCGTGGACGGCGCTCGACCTCGCCGACGCGCCGCCCGCGTGGGTGCGCCGCCACCTGCACGTCACCGGCGCTCGGGTGCAGGCGGAGCTGAACGGCAACTCCTGCCTGCCGCTCGAACTGGTGCGCCCGCCGAAGCAGAGCATCTGCACCTCGCGCTCGTTTGGCAGCGCCGTCACGGACGAAGCCGCGCTCGGCCAGGCCGTGGCGCACTTCGCCACGAAGTGTGCGCTGAAGCTGCGGGGCGAAGGGGAGCTGGCGTCGCTCGTCACGGTCTTCATCTGCACCAGCCCGTTCGAGGAGCCGGAACGCCGCTATTACGGCACCCGCACCGCCTCGCTGCCGTTGGCGACGCAGGACACGCTCGCCATCGTCCGCGCCGCCGAGGCGGTGCTTGGCGACATTTTCAAGCCCGGCCTGCCCTACAAAAAAGCGGGAGTGATCCTCGGCGGCCTCGCCCCAGCCGTCAGCGATGAACCGCGCCAGACCTCGCTCTTCGAGCCAGAGCCACTGCAAGTGCAGGAGACTTCCGCCAAACTCATGCAGGCGCTCGATGCCGTCAACTCCCGTTACGGCCAAGGCACGCTTCGCATCGCCGCCGACGCTCGAACCGGCTGGAACCAGCGTCAGGAAAAGCTCTCCCCGCACTACACGACAAGCTGGGAGGAGATCATTGAAATACGAGTTGATAGTTGATAATTGACAGTTGACAATGTTAATAAACAGAAGTGCCTTGATGCAGAGGAAATTTGCGGATACGGTGGTGGTGCTGGATTTTGAGACCACCGGCCTCTCGCCGGAGTATGGCGACAGGGCCATCGAAATTGGCGCGGTGCTCGTGGAGCGCGGCGAGATTGCCGCCCGCTTTCAGCGGCTGATGAATCCCGGTTTCAGAGTCAGCCCGTTTATCGAGCGCTATACCGGCATCACCAACGAGATGCTCAAAGGGCAGCCGCGCTGCGAAGTGGTGATGGCTGAATTCGCGGAGTTCATTGCCGGTCACAACATCGTCGCGCACAATGCGGCGTTCGACCGGCGCTTTCTCGATTTCGAGCTGAAACGCGCCAACCGCAGCTACGACGGTGAAAGCTGCTGCTCGCTGCTCGTTTCAAGACGCATCTACCAGGATTCGCCAAACCACAAGCTCCAGACGCTGGTCGCTCACGTGGGCATCGAGCAGACCGGCACGTTCCACCGCGCGCTGGCGGACGCCGAGATGACGACACGATTGTGGCTTTCGATGATCAGCGCTATCCGACAGCGTTACGGCATCGATGCCGTCTCCTTCGACTTGATGCGAGAACTCTCCAAGATCGACAAACTCTACACCCACCGCTATCTCGCTTCTCTGGCCGAAAAGCAGAGCGATGGCTGATCTCCTGCTGGTGGGTTTTCCTCCGCCAGCGCATTGCCGACCTCCACGGAGTCCTCGTCGTCCACAACTTCCGCTCTATGTTTCAAGAGCGCTCGGCGGGGCGGAGGTTCCCAGCGGCATTGTGATTGCGTTTGTACGAAGATCGATATCGATCAAGTATCGCTGCCAGACGAGAGCGCGCCGAGAGCCTGCCGAAAGGCGAAGGGCGCGTCGGAAAGGGAGAAGGGGACTACGTCGGCAGCCCGTTGCATTTGCCGAGGCATCTACATGAATAGCGGTTTTTCCCTGACGATTTTGAGGATTTTCAGGTACAGGTTCTCGTTCCGGTGGTTGTAGCGGAATTCGCACTCCTTGAGGTGCAGGTAAAAGGTGCTCTTGTTCACGCCACGGAACTTGACAAGCCTGGTTTTGGCAATGCTCCAGAATCCCTCGATGCCATTGACGCGGCTGAGATTCCTGACAAATTCGTTCTCGTCATCGTCCACGACTCCTTCACCGTTCGACGGTTCGTTGGCGTAATTCGCCTTGTTCCGTGTCGCCATTCCGGCAAGAATACTTTTTTTCAGTGAAACGTCAGCGCCATTCGTCACGATGCGCGTGTGCACTTTGCTGTATTGCCTGATGATGCCGAAAACGGTGGTTCTGGTCGTTGCGTCACCGGCAGGCCTTATTTGAACGCGATGAGAGCCGAAAAACGACTCGTCGCCATCGACCTCGCTGGCTGGTTTCGATTCCGACTCGCAATGTTCGGCGATGCGCTCACGAATGGCTTTGAGATAGCGATTTACGGTATTGCGGTTCAGGCCGCTGAGCGAAGTGATCTGCGTTGCATCCAGATCATCTGAAAAATAGCGTATCAGCTCTCTGAACTTTGCTTCTGAAATTTTTGAACGATAGATGTAACGATTATTGATCGACATTGCCAGCAGTTA
>CAIUQW010000077.1 GCA_903901395.1 uncultured Chlorobiales bacterium
AGCTGGCGGCTCGAAGTGGTCGATATGGACAGCCAGCGCATCGACAAGGTGCTCGCCACGAAAATCGAGGAGCCGCAGGGCGAAGCGCAGAAAAAAGAGTCTTGACCGGCGACGATCCGGAGAGTTGTCTTGCTGAAAGGTTCTTCGTATGTTTTACGTATAAGATCACTTTGTTATAGCAAGCACGACACGTACGATTGAAGGAGAAGGTCAGTCATGAGCATTCCGGAATACATCACGGTTGAAGGGAGCGACACGGCTCCGATGGAGCAGCAGTCGTTCGAGCTGGTCGAGCGCAAGGGCGTCGGCCATCCCGACACGATTTGCGATTCGATCATGGAGGCGGTCTGCGTCGATCTGTGCCGTGAGTACCAAAGCCGGTTCGGCCACATCTGCCATCACAACCTCGACAAGGGGCTGCTCGTGGCGGGGCGAAGCCTGCCGAGAAGCGGCGGCGGCATGATTCTCGAACCGATGAAGCTGATCTTCGGCGACCGCGCCACCTACACCTGCAACGGCCAGCTCGTACCGGTGGGCGAGATCGCCGAGGCTGCGGCAAAGCGCTGGATCCGGGAGCATCTGCGATTCGTAGATACTGAGCTTCATCTGCTTTTTCAAAACGAGATCAAGCCCGGCTCGCCGGAGCTGACCGACGCCTTCGCCCGCAAAGTGATTGGCGCGAACGACACCTCGGTTGGCGTCGGCTACGCGCCGTTGAGCGACACCGAACGGATCGTGCTCGCCACCGAGCGGTACCTCAACTCGCCGTCACTGAAGGAGCGATTTCCCGAAGCTGGCGAGGACGTCAAAATCATGGGGTGCCGCAATGGGCGAAAGCTTCAACTGACGGTGGCGATTGCTTTTGTGGATCGCTTCGTCCCAAATGCGTCGCGCTACTTCGAGCGCAAAGCCGCTCTGCGTGATGAGCTGATGGCGTTCGTCGAAAGTGAGCAGTGCGCGTTCGACTCGGTCGGGATCGACATCAACACGCTTGACGATCCATCGCGCGGCGAGGATGGCCTCTATCTCACGGTGCTTGGCACTTCGGCGGAGGGTGGCGACGGCGGGCAGGTCGGGCGCGGCAACCGCGTCAACGGCGTCATCGCCTTTGGTCGCCCGCAAACCACCGAAGCCGCCGCCGGAAAGAACCCGGTCAACCACGTCGGTAAAATCTACAACATCCTCAGTCACGAGATCGCCGCCAGAATCCATCGCGAAGTGGCCGGAGTGCGGGAGGCGACGGTGTTCCTGTGCAGCCAGATCGGCCGACCGGTCGATCAGCCCCTGATCGCCTCGGCCCGCATCACGCCTGAGCCGGATGCCGACATGGCGGAGCTGCAACGCCGCGCCGCAAGCATCATCGAGCGCGAACTCGACGGAATCGACGCCTTCTGCCAGAGGCTCGCCGATGGGCGATTCCCGGTGTGCTGAACTCCTGAACGCTCATGGCCATTTTCCCGAAAATCGTTACCTTTGGGCATTTCGTAACCTCCGCCCGAAGCGAACATCGACTTTGGATGGCCATCACCCGGTAAGCAGATGAGCAGCAGCCACGAACAAAAAAAGCAGAACGTCGCCCTCAGTTCGGTCACGGCAAGCTTGCTGTTGACTGCCATGAAAATCGTGGTCGGCCTCATGACCGGCAGTATCGGCATCCTCTCCGAAGCGGCGCACTCGGCGATGGATTTCGGCGCGGCGGCGCTCACCTGGTTCGCTGTCAGAGTCAGCGACAAACCCGCGGACGAAAAGCATCACTACGGCCACACTAAAATCGAGAGCGTCAGCGCCCTCATCGAAACCGGCCTCTTGATTCTCACCTCGATCTGGATCGTCTACGAAGCTGTGACACGGCTCATGTCCGGCACGACGGAAATCGAGGTGACCTGGTACGCCATCGCGGTCATCGTAGTGTCGATCGTGGTCGATATTTCGAGAGCGTCCGCATTGAAAAAAGTGGCGAAGGAGACCAAAAGCCAGGCGCTGGAAGCCGATGCGCTGCACTTCACGTCAGACATCGTCTCCTCGGCGGTGGTGCTCGCGGGATTGGGATTTGTCGCGTTCGGCATTCACTGGGCTGATGCCGTCGCTGGTATGTTTGTGGCGGTGCTGGTCGCGAAAGCC
This sequence comes from uncultured Chlorobiales bacterium, assembly GCA_903901395.1. Classification (GTDB taxonomy): domain Bacteria; phylum Bacteroidota; class Chlorobiia; order Chlorobiales; family Chlorobiaceae; genus Chlorobaculum. The sequence goes on from CAIUQW010000077.1 coordinate 2,122, forward strand.
GCGTGGGAGCTGGGCCGCAAGACCTTCGACGTGCTGGTGGACGCCGCGCCGGAGGGACTCTCCGATCAGATCGAAGAGATCGTCATGAACGCGCCCGGCGTCATCGCCATTCACAAGATGCGGATCAAACCTGCCGGGCCATTCGTTTTCATCGACCTCACCATCTCGGTCAGCCGCACCCTGCCGCAGGAGAAGGTTCTGGCGATCTGCGCCGGAGTCGAACAGCGGCTGAAAGCGGAAATTCCCGAGAGCGACATCACCGTTAACGCGCGTCCGGTGACGCTTGACAGCGAAACCGTCACCGAGCGGATTCACGCTATCGGCATGAACCACGGCCTGCACGCGCACAACATCCACACCTCGCTCACGGGCGACCACAAGCAGATCACCTTCGACGTCGAGGTTGACAGCAGTCTGACGATCCGCGAGGCGCACGACTCGGTAACGGAGTTGGAAAAGGAGCTGCATCGCGAATTCAACAGTCGGGGACGCTCCAGCCGGCAACCGGCCTGATCTCGATTGTCGGAAAGACAACCGAGTCCAGACCGTACTGCGCAAGCTCCCTCACAAAAGGCTCAGCCTGAT
>CAIUQW010000078.1 GCA_903901395.1 uncultured Chlorobiales bacterium
ACAGTCTGGTTCAGGCCGCCAAAGCGCGAGCGCGGGGCTATCGCACGCACAGAAATCTCATCACGATGATTTACCTGATCAGCGGTAAACTCAATTTCAGCTTACCCACTTGAAACAGCGAGGAACCAAAAAGTTTCTCAATAGTTTTGGCATCCAAGTCTTTCGGGGAACCTATGATAACAGGCAAGGCAACTTTCGAGGCAAGTAACCTTTTGCGTGGGGTGATAATTATCTAAACCAATATCTTAAAATGACTTACAGGATAAATTATAGCTTGTAAAGAGAGGCTTGTATAATGGGGTCAAAAAATCCCTGTAACTCATTTCTAAATTTGCTTATAGCGCCCATAGTACCCCACACAAAAGGTTACTTAGCTCCAACTTTCCAAAAAAACATAAATCAACAAAACAAGATTTTATGGGTACCAAAACACCAATACAAAGTCTGCAGGAATCGCTGAGTATCTACCGGGAACTGGCTCGAAATAATCCTCAGACCTACCTGATCAACGTCGCAGACATACTCAACAACCTGGCCGTCCTGCAATCAAAGAGCAATAACTTCGAGGCTGCCGAGCCGGCGTACAAGGAGGCGCTGGGTATCTACCGAGAATTGGCTCAGGACAATACGGAGGAGCATCTGGAACTTGTCGGCATGGCGCTCAGCGGCCTTGGCTCGCTTCAAATGGCAAAAAAAGAATTTGAAGCTGCCGAGCAATGCTTCCGGGAGGCCTTACAGATCAGACGCGATCTTGCGCGCACCACCCCACAACGTTACCTCCCCTATGTATGCATGTCGCTCAACAACCTCGCACTCATGCAACAGTTCAGGAACGAGTTCGAGGCAGCCGAAAAGAACTTTCAGGAGGCACTGCACATCAGACGCAACCTGGCAATCACCAATCCACAGGCGAACCGCTCTGATATCTCCATGCTGCTCAGCAACCTGGGCTCAGTGCAACTCGCCAGAAACAACAGGATTGCCGCGGAACTGAGTTTTCAGGAAGCACTCGGGATTTCACGTGAGTTGGCCCTCACCAATCCAGAGGGAAACCTTGCTTATGTCTCTATGGCTCTCAACAACCTCGCACTTCTGCTACAATTCAGGAACGAGTTCGAGGCAGCCGAACAGAACTTTCAGGAAGCACTGCACATCAGACGCAACCTGGCAATCACCAATCCACAGCACCACCTCCCGGATGTTATCATGATTCTCAACAACCTGGCGATTCTGCAACAAGCCAGAAATAACTTCGAGGCTGCCGAGCGGAACTATAAGGAGGCTCTTGTAATTTCACGCGAGCAGGCACGAAACAATCCACATCACTACCGGCCGGAGATCGCCATTGCACTTTTCAACCTTGCGCTCCTGCAACAAGCCAGAAAAGAGTACGGTATCTCCTTGCAGAACTTTCAGGAATCGCTGCAAATCCGTCGTGAGCTGGCCGTTACCAATCCAAATCTCTACCTCCCTGAGGTCGCCAAGACGCTAGTCAATCTTGGAAGCTTTTATCAGCAGGCAATACCAGATCGGCAAAAATCCCTTGACTACATTGCTGACGCTTTGCGTATCATAAAATCTTTGAGCGCTGACCTTCCTGTGCAACAGTTTCAGGCAACAGCCTTAGAGATTGTTCGCAAATGGGAAATCGAACCGCAAGAATTCATGAATAAACTGGGTTCTTAGCAGAATATCGTGGGAAGCGTCTGGTGAGCATTCGTCATGCTTCGAGAGCCATGTGGAGTTTGCCGCAGTAAAACAGAATACGGTTCCGGTAACTCTTGAACCAACGAAATACTCTCGATAATGCCAAAACTCCCCGGCTTCTGCATTTGGAAATCCTCCTTCTGTTGTTTGTGTGCTTCAAGACATGTTGAGCTGAAACTCAACCTGGATGCGGTATTCATCCCGACAGAGCGCCCGAATTGCCGGACTGTTTTTCGCGATGCACCGCTGACCTTGCCTGATCGTATGCTTCTTGTTGAAATATAAGCTAATAACAGGCCCTGTCGATGAGCATCGTCTTCATTACGTACCGGGATTGTCATCGAAAAGTTTGTAAAGTTCGGGCCAGCTTGTGCACATTAAAGTGAAACAGTGACCGCCATAAGGCAACGGATAAAACGAACAACATTTCCGGGAGCACCTCATGAAATTTGAATACTACAACCCCACGCACCTGATTTTCGGAGCAGGAACCCTCGCCCGGCTAGGCGAAGTGACCAGCGCATATGGCAAAAAAGCGATGATCGTCACCGGCGGCGGCAGCGTCAAGCGTAGCGGCGCTTTCGACCGCGCGGTGGCGAGCCTGTCGGCAGCGGGAGTGTCCTTCGTGGAGTGCGACGGCGTCGAGCCGAATCCCCGTCTTTCGTCGGTGGCGCGAGGCGGCGAGATCGCCCGGACTGAGGGTTGCGATGTAGTGATCGCGCTTGGCGGCGGCAGCGTGATGGATGCGGCGAAGGTGATGGCGGCGGCTGTGTATTACGAGGGTGATCTGTGGGAGATGTTCCCGCACGGTCAGGCAAACCGGCGGCTTCCCGAACGCGCCCTGCCGGTCATCACCGTGCCGACGCTTGCCGCCACCGGTTCGGAGATGAACAGCGGCGCGGTCATCACGGACGAAAAAACGACCATCAAGTCGTTTGTCGGCGCGAAGTGCCTCTACCCGAAAGCAGCCATCGTCGATCCCGAGCTGACCCTGAGCGTGCCGAAGGATCAGACCGCGTACGGCGTCTGCGACCTCATCACGCACGTCACCGAATCGTACTTCAACGGCGTTGACGGCACGCCGATGCAGGATCGCTTCGCCGAGAGCGTCATCGCCACAGCCATCGAGTGGGGGCCGAAAGCGGTCGCTGATGGCAGCAACCTCGAAGCGCGCGCCCAGGTGCAGTGGGCCTCGGTGGTTGCGCTCAACGGCTGGGTGCAGACCGGCTGCATGTCCCCCTTCCCGGTGCACATGATCGAGCACACCATCTCTGCGCTGCACGACATCGCCCACGGCGCGGGCCTCGCCATCGTCAACCCGGCGTGGATGCGCTTTGCCGCAAAGTCGCGCCCGGCCCGCTTCGCCCAGTTCGCGCACCGAATCTTCGGCATCGAGCTGAAAAGCGAGGAGGACATGGAAGCCGCGCTGCAAGGTATCGACCGCTTCGAGGAGTTCCTGCGCTCCATCGGCTGCCCGACGCGCCTTTCGGAATGCGGAATCGGCGACGAACTGCTCAATCGCTACGCTGAAGACACTCTGCTTGTCGCCGGAAACGCCTTCGGCCAACTCGCCGGCAGGCCAATGATGACGCAGGCGGACATTGTCGAAGTGCTGCGAGCGGCGGTGTGATACTCTATAAAACCTCCTTGTGATTTCGTTTATTCTCCATGGGTAAATACCCCGCTGCTTGCGGCGGGGTTCTTCATTAATTCGGCCATTAAAATTCTTAAAAAATTGCCCTGGACTTCAGTCCGGGGTATGCAGATAAGACAAAACTGATAAAGGCTTTAGCCTGATTTCTTACAACGACGGCGATTACGATTTATTGTGACCGGAGTAATAAATAACCGGTAAAGATGGTTGAGCCTGAATTGGGGATTGGTAGCGGTGAATCGCCAGTTGATCGTAGCTTTGTGGTTTTTCTGTTCGCGTTCCCTCTGAAACCTTTTGTTTCAATTCCGGGGCCTGCGCTATTCGTCGAATCATGCACTGCGCTGAAAAGAGTCGCTCATCAACCTCTGCCATGTTCTGCAATCTCGACACGTCGATAATGGTTTTATTGCCGAGACGAGCGATGTCTCGGCGTCTGATCTCTGGATTTTGGCAGATATGCTGAAAACCGTCATGCCAAGCCATTATGCGACATGAAAATTATCCGGAGCACAGACGATGACGAAAAAAAGCTGACCGGTCTGAGGCGACGGGCCTGATCAAGGCGCACGAATCCGATTCCGAGGATAAGAGGACTTTGATGGAGCCAGCCGAGAACACCCTTCAAAAAGACCGTCAGGTAAGCATTTGGTTATTGAAGAGGGATTTGGTCTCTCTCAAAAGAAAAGCGAACCGGTATGGAATTCCTTACCAGACCTTCATTTCCAGCGTGCTTCATCGTTACGTTTCCGGCGATATTCACCGCGAACAAGCCGACAGAGATGACGCTATTCGCTGACGCCGGGTTTACGGACGAAGGACACGAAGAGCGTGCTCTTTCAGTTTCGCTCTGGAATTATGAATTGAAAACAGAGTAAAAATTTCTGAATTTTGGTAGATTGACATTTAATGAAGCTACGTCATGGGCTGTAACCTCCTGTCAAGTCAATACCAAAAAGTCTTGACCATTCTCCGTCATTGCGAGCCGCCCGTATCCGGCACCATACCGCACACAGACAATGAACAGTGTGTATATTTGTTCGAGGAAGAGCGCAGCCAACTCTGAAAAAGAAATTGGGCTAAAGCCCCGATTTATTAATGCTTCATCAACCCCGGACTGAAGTCCAGGTGTTTTTCTGATTGACTCACCCCGGCTTGAAAGCCGGGGCAATATGACTGGAAGAGAGATGAATGTCCGTCGGGATAAATCCCTCCTGAATATGACAGAGTTCATCGCTCTCTTCAACCAT
>CAIUQW010000079.1 GCA_903901395.1 uncultured Chlorobiales bacterium
GGAAGTGCCTTCGTAAAATGGAATTACGCTCTTCCAAAATCAGAGAGAAAAACCGATGATCATTACGAAAGAGGCCGTCACCCTCATTCACACAGACACGCACATCGCCGGAATTCCCGAGGCTGAGCTGCTGACGACCCTGTCAGACGCTGAGAAGGAGCGGGCGGATCGCTTCCGCTTCGACAATGATCGCCAGAATTTCGTGCTCCGCCGGGGCCTGCTCCGCCAATTACTTGGTGAGACGTTAGGCGTCGCCCCTTCGCGAATTCGTTTCGCCAGTACAGAGGTCGGAAAGCCATTCGTCGCGTTCCCCGAAAATGGCGGTATATACTTCAACCTCGCCCATTCAGGCCGCCAGATTGTCTATGCCTTTTCGAAGCACCCCGATATGGGCATCGATATAGAGAGGATCAGGACGGTTGACGACATCGACCTGTTAGCACGGAAATACTTCTCCGCCGAGGAGTATGCCATTGTCATCAACCTGCCAAGCTGGGAAAAGAACAAGGCGTTCGTCAGGATATGGTGTATCAAGGAGGCGTTGATCAAAGCGACCGGCTGTCCGCTGGCACACGGTCTGGCCGCCTTCGACGTCGCCGCGCACTACCGCATGAACCGGTTCCGCGTGCCATTCGGCCATGACCGGCCCCTCACCTGCATCACCCCGGTGTTCGACTACATCTGCGGCTTCGCCACCGTGCTGGCCATCCGGCTCGACGACAGCGAACCGCCCGACCTCCGCCGCTACTCCCTGCAAAGCGGCAAGTACATCGAGGTATGAGGTTTTTCGCCTTCACCTGAGCATGAATCATTCATGAGTGGTAAGAATAATGGAAGTTTTCTGCCGCTCGCAAATGATGCAGTGTCCCCCCTTCGTCAACCGCCCGGAAAGATGCGCGTATCGCCTTATTTGTTAAATAATTAGTAGCGCTGATAAATTTTTTTACTATATCGTTGTCATGGAATTAATAGATAACGATATACCGCCTATCCGCGCCAGATTCCAGAAGATCGAGTGGGCACTGGATGAGCGGATGAGGCGATTGTTCGCTGCTTCGGAGGCCAGCGCTCTGGGTCGGGGAGGCGTTACCAAAGTCTCTAAAGCAACCGGCATCTCGCGCCGGGCGATTCATGCCGGGATGGCGGAGCTGACTGCGCAACAACCGCCTGTCGAAAACCAGGAAAAACGGATTCGGAAAGCCGGGGCGGGGAGAAAATCAGTCATCGAGACGGAGTCAGGCGTCCTTGTCGTTCTGGAACAGTTGCTCGAACCAGTGGCGAGTGGCGATCCGGCATCAGCCCTGAGCTGGACATGCAAAAGCTTGCGCACGCTCTCGGCAGAACTCTCCCGCCAAGGCTGCAAGGTCAGCTATCCGAAAATAAGTGATCTGTTGAAGCAATTGGGTTACAGCCTGAAGGCTCATCGATCGACCCCGGAAGGCGCGGATATCCCTGACCGCCACGGCCAGTTCGAATTTATCAACGACGCGGCGACGCGATTCATGGCCGCAGGCGAACCGGTCATCTCTATAGATGTAAAGAAAAAAGAGCACACCAGGACTTACCTGCAGAATGAAACGAGCCTGCCTCCGGCAGAAGAACCGGAATTCGTCAAGCGGCATGATCTCCTTGATAAGGAACCGGGAGCTGCAACTCCTCATAGCCTCGTTGACGTTGCCTGTGATACCGAATGGGTGTGCGCCGGAGCGGATCACGACACGGCGAGCTTCGCTGTCGAGTCGATACGACGCTGGTGGAAAACAATTGGCAAGCCCCACTATCCGAAAGCATCGAAATTGATGATCACCGCAGATGGCTCTGGGGGAAACGGGAGGCGGAAAGCGCACTGGAAACAGGAATTGCAGAAATTCTCCAATGAAATCAATCTCCCAATCGAGGTCAGCCATCTGCCGCCCGGCACCAGCAAATGGAACAGCATTGAACATCGCCTGTACTCTTACTTCAGCTTGAGTTGCCGGGATCAATCATCGATCAGCCATGAGGTGGTCATCAATCTCATTGCAGGAACCCCCACGAAAAATGGATTGACTGCTCATGCCGTGCAGGATGATTCACATTGCACGGCAGGCAGGAAAGTCCGTGCCGTGGCGCGTCAATCCATCAGCGTTGCACGTAACGACTTTCAGAGTGACTGGAATTACCGGATCGATCCGGAGCCTGCCTGATATTGTTTCACTTGTTTATTAACAGCACCTCAGTCCTCCTGCTTCCGTATTTTCCGTCAAAATATGCGCATACCGCTGTGCAGATCGCCTCATGAGCGAGAGTCTGCATGGCGGATGCGTCCGCTGCGGTTCTGACAAAATCGCTGTTGTCATTTTTGTCGTGGAGATCAGTTAACCCAATTTCAAAAGTAGTACCGTGAAACAATTCAGTAAAAAACAGAGAGGCAAGACCGCTTCATCTCGAAAATCTGCAAAAGTCAGCAATGGCCGTCCCCAGGGAAATCTCTCCCAACTGACCAGGAAAGGGGTCGCGGGATCACTTGTGGCGCCGGTCGCGACATCCGCGATGCTGGCGTTTGGCTTCTCGCCAGTCCAAGCGGCGAACTACTTTACCGCGGTATCTCCGGCCTTCTCGAATCCTTATACGAAACCGGTCGGCGCAAATTTCGGCATATATCTACAGACCGGCAGCAATAGTGTCGTCAATCCTGAAGTTCATACCGCAACGGCCTTTGACGCAGTGGTGTTCGCCCCTTCGGGATGGGTGGTGAGCAACTACACGAGCGCAAACTTTGCATCCAACAATTATGATATTTTTTCAGCTCCGGTAAGCACCAACTACACCTTATCGAGTTCATCATCAGCCGCTTTGCCGACGCTTGGGCTGACTATCGCGGCCGGCGCCAATGCGGGAGATATTTACAAGGCCGCGCTTACAACGTTCTCCGCCCCTTACCCCAGCGTTGCTTCCGCCGATAACACAATGTCTCTCACAACATCGTCAACCTCTGCCTACACGGCCAACCTGACATTTGACGGCGGGAACCGCGTACAGGGATATACCGACATCGATAGTGGCAATGTCGCCATCAATGGTGATGTGTACTTCGCGGGTACGGTCCAGGCGGGAAGCATCGACATCAATACAACCAGTACCGTCACCTTCAACAGCGATGTCGATCTCTCTTCGGTTGGCGTGATGCGTTTTTCTAATGCTGGCAACGTAGTATTGAATGGCGTTGATGGCTCCGGCGTTGGTGCTCTTTCTCCAACAAACAACTCTCTGACCGGCAACGTCGATTTCAATGGACAGGACGCGACGTTGACCCTGTCGAATGGAAATATTGCCGGAAACATCGATACGAATATCGCCGGCACCGGAACGCTCATCTTTGGAGACAGCGCTGCCCAGTCAGTAAACGGTAACATCGGCTCAACGGCTGCGCTGAAGGAGATCAGGCTTAACGGTACCGGTGCGGTAACGCTTCAGGGGACGGTCGCTGCCGACCAGATCAACTTCAACACCGCAACGACGCTGAATCTTAACGGGCATCTGGACACCTTGTCGAGAAGAGGCACCGTCGATTTCAGAAATCACGCAGGCATCCTGAACATTGCCACAGGGGCCGGATATGACGGTGCCAATATCGTCAGTACCGGAGGGACTAATGGTACCATTAACTTCGCCGGTGGCGTTGGTGAGACAATTTTGGTAGGAAATATCGGTACAAACGCATCCAACAGGGTCAGCGATGTGAACGTCGGCACGTCAGCCGCTGGCACGATCTCTATGGCCGGGAACCTGTACGCCACGACCCTTGATATCAGCTCCGGAAGCCTTATGAAGGTCTACGGTAATGTAACGGCAGCTACGACGCTGAACTACGACGGCAATAGTGCAGACTCGACC
>CAIUQW010000080.1 GCA_903901395.1 uncultured Chlorobiales bacterium
AGATCGATAAGTTCGCGGGAATCATTCGCAATATAACGGGAAAGTTGACGATGACGAGCGGAAAGCGGCAAAGAACCGTGCTGGAGGAGCACATTTCCGTTGCGCCGTTGCGCCGAGCCGACGATTTTGCGCCCGCCGACCTGCAATTCGTAGCGAGCCGACGCGGTGAAGCAGGAGACCGACTCCGCCGTGGCGTACCGCGCCTTGAAATCGGGCTGCGACCGGCAGAACTCCGCCGCTACGCCAACGCTGGACAGCGCCCGCAGGATGGTTTCATGCACCATCTGGTAAATCACTTCATTTGGCAGCGGCGTCGTGGCGAAAAACGAATAGGTCAGCTCGTCAGCATGAAACACCGCCCGCCCGCCGGTGGGGCGCACCACCACATCGACGCCATCGACGCGGCACCGCTCCCGGTCGATCTCGGCAGGATTCTGGTTCCGCCCGAGCGACACCGCCGGAGGCGACCACGCATAAAACCGCCACAAGCAACTCCCCTCCCCAAACGCCCGCTGAAACGCTCCATCAGCAAAAGCCCGCATGAGCCGGATGTCGAACTCCATATTATACTGACCGGAACAGGCTCCGGTATCGACGCAGTAAACAGAGGAAAAGAGAGATTGCATGAGGCTTTCAGGATAACGCAAACTGGTAGGTCGAGTACTTCATGGGCAAAATAACAGGCTCAGGGGGAAAAAAGAAGTTGGGGAAAAGGAATTATGGAAATTGATACACAGAAATTTGGCAACGCTTGATTGACTTGTTTCAACTATATCACAATAAAGACTCTTTGCGGAATTTTTCAATATCATTATGAATAGCCAAGTATAATAATATCGTAAGTTCTCAGAAAACTTGTCAAAGAAGCCGATAAGCGAGAGTAAAGATTATACTTGCAATTTCTTGCCTGAAAAAAGATTGAATAACTGTCACGCGAGTTGGCTTCGCACTGCCAAATTCTTTCATACAATCTCTCACTTCAGAAATCCGCAAAGAGCAAAAACACAAAAAGCCATGCGATAAATTATCATAGAATCCTTTATATCTCTATAACCCCAAGAACTCTTTCGACTATGCGATTTTGTTGCATTTCTATGCTTTTCGCTATCCAGTAGGTCGCAAAAGCAAGAACACCCGAAAGCTCGATAAAATATATATACGAGTCAGTTTTATGGAACACCGCTCGCAATACCGCGGCAGTTATAGGAGAAAGCAACATCAACGCTCCTGTAATTCTGTACACATATTTATAGATATTTTCGAGCTTTTCATTATTAAGAGCCGGTAGCGTATCATGCGCGCAAAACAATGCCACAAATGCGAGACACGCAAAAAGAGCAATTGCAGAGGCGCCATGAGGATTCCATGATGGATCATATGGCGGCCAAGACATGGGAAAAAAAGCTACCATTGCACCGCAAATAGCCGCGAGATTCAAAGCAATATTTTCTTTGATGCTAAAGCCCTTATACAAATACAAAAATGCCGCGATAGCCAGTAAACAACCTACGAATACAGAGCGAGGAGGAACAACACCATCGGCGCCAACCCAATAATAAGCGCTCATAGAACCTTGTAAATCGATATTATGAATTTTTCCATCTACATAAAGTGCTGGCGGAAAAATTAAAGCCAAAATACCGATACCCAATCGAAGAGAGATGTAAGAGCTGAAAATATGCTTTTTGAGAGATTTTTCTTCTTCAATCGTAGTGGTCATTGCTTTGACATGCTGCATGGTTCGTTCCTCCATATTTTGTTGTGATAATGCAAGTTAAAATAGCTGACCCTTGAGAAAATCACAGATTTACAGACACTCTATCCATTCATAAAAAGAATACAACGATAAACAAAAAAATTTATAAAATAGTATACAGAACACCAAAATTTTATATACTCTTATGTAGTTTCTCTGTCAATACAGGGACAAAATAACGGAAAACTGTTTTAATGTAGTAAAATCTGTTTAAAAAAAGAACTTTTCGGGAGTGCCGCCGCATAATGACCAATACAATTTACTCCAAGCATTATCCCCGTGTGACACAAGATTTCATACAACGCGCTCAAAGCAACTGAGAAGGCTTGGTCGGAGTCTTACGAACCGTGGTTGCACCAATCGAAATGGCTGTCGATCCATAGATGCTAAAGTGGCGTTTCTTTCTGAATCCGGCAATCCGCCCGTCCGCATTAGGAATGCAAATGACTCTCTATTTATCCACGTTGTCGGTCAGGCGACATGCGGCGTTTCCCGCTCCGCCGAAATGTTCGGGGAGCAGCGGACGCCTTTCGAGATGCCGGGAAGGCGTATTTTTTTAACCATGTAAGGTTAGTTCAGGCTGGTCTTGAAGTGATTTCTCATTTCGTCATGAGGAATGACGCTGGCGTTTTTCTCGTGATTTCTCCACGGCGTTTCCTCGTGAGTCATATCGCGAAGCTTCCATGCCGCGAACTGGCCGAATACTTCATAAACTTCGTCAAGCAGCTCGATTTGCTCCGGGCTGAAAATCGCGGCAAAGTCGTCCTCCGACGGCGCATAGATTGGCGCGGACTTGAAGCCTTTGTACCTGTGGTAAACCTCTGGACAAACGGGGCCATGCATCCACGCTTCGATCGGTTCCTGGAAGAGAGGGGTATCGTGAAGCGCGAGGTGGTAGCCCTGAGCGTAATAGATGAGCTTCTGAAGCTTCATGTTCGATATGCCTTCCTCGTCCGAGCCAGCGCTCAGCGCAATGAAGTACCTCGCAACATCATGAGCAGAGGCCATCGTTTTCTCCGTTTTAGTGTCTGATTGTGCTCAAATGTACCAATTTTCACGGAAAATCGTTCCAGTAATATTTTTTCAATATTAGCTTATAAATGAAAATAACAGCATGATTAAAATCCATAGTAATGAGCAATTGCTGAAGCAAGCAAGCTCCCTGCCGCACCAATATTGATATCCCATGCAGCTGAACCAGCTTTAGAGATCATTGTAGCCATCCAATCAGATACATTTTTTCCCAACCTTTTTTCAGCGACCTCCAACGAACTACTATCACTGACTATTGCATTACTTAGGTCTGAAATATCATTTTTTGATAAACCGTTATCTAAAAGCACTTTTCGTAGTGAATCAAAATCCTTCTTAACAATCTTATTTTTTATATGCTGAGTGTTTGAGTCACCGACAACGATAGTTGTATTATCGCCAAAAACTGTGTGATTGAACAAATCTGACACCCCAACCTCTTTAGATTTTTCTTTCATTTCTGAAGGCTGCATCTCATCTGGAAATTTCTCTGATAACTCCAGAATAAAATCTAATAATCTTGACGAAACCTCAGTAATAACCTGCCTCATCGCACCCGCCGCACAAACTTTCCATGCACTCGTCACGCGGTATCCAGGAGTTAAGCCTTTATCAAATAATGAGTAAAGCTCCGCTGGAATTTGAAAAGTCAGATTTTCGCTTTTTGCATAATCCTCGATTACAGCTATACTTTGACTTAAAATGTCAGTTTCAAGTTTTTTTATTATCTCAGCTTCAAGATGTAATAACGGAAGATTTTGATTCGAATAGCTATAACTAATACTGCCAACATTTCCTCTGACAGACGTATGAATAACTCGATATTCTGGAAGATTTGCGTCATCAGGATACCCATTCAGTTCACTGTTTACCCAATCAACCAGCCGCTTCTCATCAAGTTTATAGAGAAGAACCTTTGTTTTCATCAGAGCTGTCGTCAGGTTCGGCTCCTTTGAACTAAGCAGGTCTATAATTTCTTCGATCAGCTTCATGCTTTTTAATTTTTATTCCTTATCAAGGACCAAACAAAAGGAAACTCAACACAGATAACTCACAAACAATCGCAATTTACCAATTATCTCGATTTTTCGTCAACAACAAAGCATCATTTATCCATCACCTACAATCCCCCCCCCACAAATTTCCCATTGACCCGTTGTGAGTCTGAGCCAAGACCGGTATTTTCCGGTAGTTTGTCAGAAGCGGCTCTCTGTGCCTGCCTGGCCCCAACGATTTAACCCTTCAACGATGGACATCGCAACGATCCTCAAAAAATATCGCCATATCGCCGTCGTCGGGCTTTCGGACAAGCCGGAGCGGGCGAGTAATGGTGTGGCCCGGTACATGATTCAGGCGGGCTATACCATCTATCCGGTCAATCCGTCGCTCCGCGAAGTGCTCGGGCTGGAATGCTGGCCTTCGCTTTCGGCGATTCCGGCTGAAAAGCGCGAACTGATCGAAATTGTCGATATATTCCGCAAACCGCAGGATGTGCCGCCGGTCGTCGATGAGGCTATCGCCATCGGCGCGAAGGTGGTCTGGATGCAGCTCGGCATCACCAACGAGGCCGCCGCAGAAAAGGCGCGAAACGCCGGACTCGACGTCGTGCAGAACCGCTGCATCCTCGTCGAGCACATGCACCTTGTCTCCTGACCATCATCCGTTCACCATCAGTATTATCTCTTTATGTCAAAGCAAACCGTCGCCCTCATCTTTGGAGGAAAGTCAGCCGAACACGAAATATCGATCATCTCCGCGCGATCCATCGCGGCGCAGATCGACCCGAGCCGGTACGAACTTTCGCCGCTCTACATCGACCGCGACGGCAAGTGGCGCGGCAGCGAGTGCTCGCGAGCGGTGCTCGATACCGACATTGCCGCGCTGTTGCGGAGCGGTACGCCGGAATCCGCCGGGGAGCGGCTCGGCGAGTTGACGGCGGCATCCTCCAGCGAGCAGTTTGACTTCGGCGCGTTCCTCGAAAAGACCGACGTAGCATTCATCGCGCTGCACGGTTCGTTCGGCGAGGACGGCAAGATTCAGGGGTGCCTCGACACCTTCGGCATTCCCTACACCGGCTGCGGCCTGACCGCCTCGGCACTGGCGATGGACAAGGCGCTGACCAAGCTTTGCGCGGTGGACGCGGGAGTCGCTGTGGCGGAGTCTATGACGGTCATGAGCTGCGATTATGGCGCCCATCCGCTTGGCATCGTCGTGGAGATCACCAAGCGCTTCGGCTGGCCGCTTTTCGTCAAGCCCGCGAGCCTCGGTTCGTCGGTCGGCATCTCGAAGGTGCGCAACGCCGAAGAGCTGGCAACGGCGCTCGACGCCGCCTGCAAGCTCGACAGCAAGGTGCTGGTCGAGGC
>CAIUQW010000081.1 GCA_903901395.1 uncultured Chlorobiales bacterium
AATATTTTCAGCTAAAAAAATAGCGGAAACAATCCTGTACATTGTTCTTGCGATTACTCGTGATATGTGGATTGGAATGACTTTCAGCAGGGAAGCAAGCAAGAAAAGTGAAAGCCACAGAAGGATGTATAATACGGCGAGAACTTCTTAAATAAAAGGCGCGTTGACGTTTTTTTGAGCTTTCAGGCGCTTTTTTCTCCATCCGCCAGCAATCAGCAACGTTATAATCTTTTATTCATGATATTTATTGCCGATTATGGCGCCGGAAATCTCCGGTCTGTGCACAAGGCTTTCGACTATCTCGGCATCGAAGCGGTCGTCAGCGACAAGGCTTCGGAGATGAGCCGCCACGAAAAAGTGCTCATTCCCGGCGTGGGCGCCTTCGGCCCGGCGATGGAGGCGTTTCGGAAACAGGGCTTCGACAACGCCATCAAAGAGCATATCGACAAGGGGCGTAGCGTGCTCGGCATCTGCCTCGGCATGCAGCTCTTCCTGTCCGAAAGCGAGGAGATGGGCCAGCACGAGGGACTCGGCATCGTGCCGGGCAAGGTGCTGCGCTTCAGGAGCAGCGAGGACAAGATTCCGCAGATCGGCTGGAACTCGGCTGATCTCTGCCGCAAGGATTCCATCCTTTTCCGCGGCATTCCCGACAAGTCCTGGTTCTACTTCGTGCACTCCTACTATTGCAGCCCGGACGACCCGGAGAGCGTGGCCGCGACCACCTTTTTCGCCGGGAAAAATTTTTGTTCGGCCATTGAAAAAAATGGTATTTTCGCGGTTCAGTTCCACCCTGAAAAAAGCTCCGAAGCGGGCTTGCAGGTACTGAAAAATTTCGCAGACTTTTAACTCAGTTCCCGAGGTTCCCCATGTTGATCATACCAGCTATAGATATAAAGGAAGGCAAATGCGTCCGGCTCACCAAGGGCGACTTCGCCCAGAAGAAGGTTTATCTCGACAATCCGTGCGACATGGCGGTCATCTGGCGTAAGCAGAACGCCAAGATGATCCACGTGGTCGATCTCGACGCCGCGCTCACCGGCGAAACGGTCAACTTCGAGAAGATTCGCGAGATCGTCAGCGTGCTCGACATTCCGATCCAGGTGGGCGGCGGCATCCGCTCCGTCGAAGTGGTAGAAAAGTATCTCCAGATGGGCGTCAGCCGCGTCGTTATTGGTTCAGCGGCGGTCACCAACCCCGGCCTCATCGCCGAACTGCTCAAAAAGTACCGCCCATCGCAGATTGTCGTCGGCATCGACGCCGAGCACGGCGTTCCGAAGATCAAGGGGTGGACCGAGAGCGCCAACATGCAGGATTACGAGCTTGCCGCTGAAATGAAGAAGCTTGGCGTCGAGCGCATCATCTACACCGACATCACCCGCGACGGCATGTTGCAGGGGGTCGGCTACGAGAGCACCAAGCGTTTCGCCGAGAAGGCGGGGATGAAAGTGACCGCGTCGGGCGGCGTGACCACCTCCGACGACCTGCACAAGCTCCGCTCGCTCGAAAAGTTTGGTGTCGATTCGGTCATTATCGGCAAGGCGCTCTACGAGTGCAACTTTCCGTGCCAGGAGATGTGGTACGCCTACGAAGGCGGCCTCGGCATCGACGGCGAATTTTCCACGGCCCGCAAAAAGGAGTGCTGCTCCTGACGCTCTTCGCATCGCATCCGCAACCATCGTCAGCCGCCGTGCAGCAGCAGCGCCAACAACAACTCCGGTCGCTCGAAGCGCTGATTTTCGCTTCCGAAGAGCCGGTGAATCTTCAGACGCTCTGCCAGATCACCGGCCTGAAGCTCACGCCGCGCGAACTTCAGGATTTGATCGATGCGCTCAATGGCGAATACGAGGCGACGGGCAGAACCTTCCGCATTCACGCCATCGCTGGCGGATACCGCTTTCTCACCCTGCCGGAATTTGGCGATCTCGTCCGCCAGCTCCTCGCGCCGGTCATCCAGCGCCGGCTCTCGCAGTCGATGCTCGAAGTGCTCTCCGTCGTGGCATGGCATCAGCCGGTCACGAAGGGAGAAATCTTGCAGATTCGCGGCACGAGTCCCGACTACTCCATCGACCGGCTGCTCGAACGCGGCCTCGTCGAGGTGCGGGGCCGGGCTGATTCGCCGGGGCGCCCGTTGCAGTACGGCACGACGGCGGCGTTTCTCGACCTGTTCCACTTGACGAGCCTGAAAAATCTGCCCAAGTTGCGTGAAATCAAGGAGATTCTTCAGGAGCACGAGGAGCGGCAATATCTGGCCGAAGGCGTTTCGCCGGAGGCTGGCGATGAAAATGAATTACCACGAACGGAGAGGATTGAATGAAAAAGCAGGCGCAGGAAGAGAAGATCAGGATCAACAAGTTTCTCGCCATGTGCGGCGTGGCGTCGCGCCGGGCCGCCGACCAGATGGTGCTCGAAGGGCGCGTGATGGTGAACGG
>CAIUQW010000082.1 GCA_903901395.1 uncultured Chlorobiales bacterium
AGACCCTTCTGACCATCGGCAATGGCTATCTCAATATCCGTGGCAGCCTCGAAGAGCTTCCGCCGGGCAATTGCGGCGGCATGTATCTTGCGGGTATTTACGACAAATCGGAGGCCGACGTCGAGGAGCTGGTCAAATGCCCGATGTGGACTGACGTGTCGGTCTGGCATGAAGGGGACAAGTTCTGCCTCTCCTGCTGTCAGGCGCTGGAGCACGAGCAGGCGCTCGACATGCATAAAGGCATCCTCCACCGCCGCACCACCTTCAAGAATCCTCAGGGCAAAATTCTCACGCTCGAAACCTCGCGCTTTGTCTTCATGCACGATCCCCACCGGGGCTACATGCGGGTGACTATCACGCCGAGGAATTTTTCCGGCCAGCTCCGCGTGCTTTCGGGGCTGAACGGGCACGTCTATAACCGGGGCTATTTTCCGCGCGAGCAGTACAAGCACCTTCAGCTCGAAAAGATCGAGCGGGGACGCAACTTCATGTATCTCGAAATGAAGACCCGCGAGCAGGGAATTCGCATCGCGGTGGCCGCGTCGTGGAAGCTGGTCTCCGAGCCGGGTCGCGTGCTGCGCTGGGAGCCGAGGATTTACGGCGAGAAGTTCACCAGCGAGATCACCATCGACGCTTCGCGCGGCCACGGCTACACCTTCGAAAAGCTCGCCGTCGTCATGACCAGTTGCGATGTGCCCGAGCAGTGCTCCACCAATATGATCAAGGAGGCGATCTGCAATCTCAGGGACTATGTCCACCTCGGAGCGGTGGCCGAAGTCAGGCAGCATATCGATACCTGGCGCGATCTCTGGCAGCAGGCCGACGTGCGCATCGACGGTGACGCCAAGGCCCAGCGGGCGCTTCGCTACAACATCTATCAGCTGCTCATCAACGGCCCGGCAAAACCCGGACCCATCGGCGCGAAGTTCCTCAGCTCGGAGGGGTACATGGGGCATGTCTTCTGGGATACAGAGATTTTCATTCTGCCGTTCTACATCCACAACTTTCCGGCGATGGCGCGAAACGCGCTGCTGTACCGCTGCAAAACACTGCCCGGCGCCGTCAGGAACGCCGAAAAAGCGGGCTGCGAAGGCGCTCGCTTTGCCTGGGAGTCGGCCACCACCGGCGAGGATGTGACGCCGCGTTTCGCATCCAAGCTCGAAAAGGTGATCCGCTTCATCTACACCGGCGTCGAGGAAGAGCATATCGTCTCCGACGTGATTTACGGCGTGGAGCGTTACTTCAGGGTGACTGGCGACGAACAGTTTCTGCTGGATTGCGGCCTGGAGATGGTCTTTCTGACGGCGCGTTACTGGGCGTGCCGCGTGGTTCAGCGGGGCGAACATTACGAGATTCTCACGGTGATCGGCCCGGACGAGTTTCACGAGCATGTCAACAACAACGCCTACACCAACTGGCTCGTCAAGTGGCATCTGCGCTTAGCCTCGATGCTTGTCCGGCATGTCGCCAAAACCGCGCCGGAGGCGTTGCAGGCGCTGGCGGAAAAGATCGCTCTCCGCGACGACGAACCGGATCGCTGGCTCGACATCAGCCGCCGCCTCAAGTTCACGCAGGATGCGGAGTCAGGCCTCGTCGAGCAGTTCGACGGCTACTTCGCACTCAAGGATTACGTCATCGGGCGGTGCGATCGCTCCGGCCAACCGATTCTGCCAAAAGGCGTAAACTTCCGGAACATCAGTCGCACCCGGCTCATCAAGCAGGCCGACGTGCTGCTCATGATGCTGCTCTTTCCGCACGCTTTCAGCATCGCCGAGAAGAAGGCCAACTACGACTTCTACGAGCCGCGCACGGCGCACAAGTCCTCGCTGAGCCACTGCACCTACGCCATGATGGGGCTTGCCGTCTCCGAACGCGCCAACGCCTATCGCTACTTCATGAAGACCGCGCTTTTCGACCTCGAAAATCTGCACAGCAACACCGAACTCGGCATCCATGCGGCGTCGGTTGGAGGAAGCTGGCAGACGGTCATCCACGGCTTCGCGGGGCTGACGCTCAAATCCGACCGGATCGTGCTCAATCCGTGGCTGCCGAAAAAGTGGGAGCGCCTCGCCTTCCGCGTCCGGTGGCGCGAACGCACCGTCCACCTCGACATCACCCATCACGAGGTGACGATCACCATCGACGCCGCGTCCGATATGACGCTGCCCTGCACGCTTTACGGCCAGACGCACAAGATTCGCGCCAACGAACCATACACGCTGAGTTACTGTCCACCTCGATGAACCAACAAATGACACGATGAAGAAACTGAGAATCGCGCAAATTTCACCGCTGATCGAAAGCGTTCCGCCAAAGAAATATGGCGGCACGGAGCGTGTCGTCTATTATCTGACCGAAGGGCTGGTGGAGCGAGGCCACGAAGTGACGCTCTTCGCCTCGGGTGACTCCTCCTCAAGCGCCCGCCTGATCGCGCCGGTGACGCAAAGCCTGCGGCTCGGGCGCAAAATCCACTCGACGATCTTCATGCACATGATGATGCTCTCGAAGGTCTACGAAGAGATGGCCGGCCAGTTCGACATCATCCACTCGCATCTCGAATATCTTACGCTGCCCTACGCCGCAAGTTCGCAAACGCCGACGGTGCTGACCATGCACGGACGGCTTGACGTGCCCGACTATGTCGATATTCTGAAACAATATAACCGCCAGCCCTGCGTCTCCATCAGCGACGCCCAGCGCACGCCCGCGGCGGGCATCAACTGGGCGGGCACGGTCTATCATGGCTACCCCGAGAGCCTTTTCGAGTTCAATCCATATCCCGAAAACTACTTTCTTTACCTCGGACGATTTTCGGAGGAGAAGCGCCCCGACCAGGCAATCCGGCTTGCGCGGGCCTGCAAAATCCACCTCAAGCTGGCCGCCAAGATCGATCCCGCCGACAAGGGCTATTTCAAGTCAAAAATCGAGCCACTGCTCGACAATCCGTACATCGAATACATCGGCGAGGTTGACGACATTCGCAAGAGCGAGCTGCTCAGGAACGCCAGGGCGCTGCTCAACCCCATCGATTGGCCCGAGCCGTTTGGTCTGGTGATGATCGAAGCGCTCGCCTGCGGCACGCCGGTGATCGTGCGCCGCTGCGGCTCCAGCCCGGAGGTAATTGCCGACGGCGTCAGCGGATTTGTCTGCGACACCCGGCAGGAGTTCATCCGGGCGATTCGCAGCATCGACGAAATTTCGAGAGCCGCCTGCCGAAGAGAATTCGAACAGCGCTTCACCCTGCGCCACATGGTCGAAAATTATGAAACGCTCTATCGGAATGTCATCGCCGCCGCGCCTGAGTGATTGTCGAATATTTACGAAGCCAGTTCTGCCGAATTCGTTGCGATACCGCGCACGGATATTGAACATGATGATCCTGACAAATCTCAACTGCAGGGGCGGGTCTTGTGCCCGCCCTCTTACTCTGTCGAAGATGAAATATATTACGAGGGTTTCAGTGATGTGGCGGGAAGATGGTAGATGATGATGCGTGATGAATTTTTTCTCTATCGCAAAAGCAAGTTATTTCTGCTCTTTTATTGTTTCCGTTCAGATCGAAGAATCGAATTGCTTTTCAGCCAGTTTGAAAAGCTGGGTTCATCCATTTCACCTGCCGCTAACGACAGAACCGCGTGAACAGTATCGATTTCCGAGGAGTTCAGTTGCCATCCGTTACTGTTCAGAAACACATAGGCGGCAAGAAATCCTGTTCGTTTGTTGCCGTCAATAAATGGATGGTTGCGGATAATGCCATAAGCATAGGCGGCGGCGAGATCGAAGACGGATGGACCGTCGCCATAATGCGCCTGCTGTTTCGGACGGGCGAGCGCCGACGACAAAAGCGCAGCGTCACGGATACCGGTGCTGCCGCCATGTTCGGCAATCTGTTCGTCATGAATCGCCAGAACCACCTCATCCAGAAGCCAGCGCCAGCTCATTTGGCAAGCTCGTGGAGCGCATTCCG
>CAIUQW010000083.1 GCA_903901395.1 uncultured Chlorobiales bacterium
CATCGGCCAGTCGGGGTCCGGTAAATCGACGGCCGTCGATCTGCTCATGCGCTTTTATGACGTCGATTCGGGACGCATCACCATCGATGGCGTGGACATTCGCGAGTTCGATTACAAACAGTTGCGCAAAATGATCGGCGTCGTAAGCCAGGAGGTGATCCTGTTCAACGACACTGTCGAGCAGAATATCGCTTACGGCGTGCATCAGGAGATCAGTCTCGCTCACATCGAAAAGGCAGCGAAACTGGCCAATGCGCACCAGTTTATCATGGATAAGCCCGATCAGTACAACACCATGATCGGCGATCGGGGCATCCAGCTCTCCGGCGGCCAGCGCCAGCGCCTTGCCATCGCGCGGGCGATGGTCAAGAATCCCGAACTGCTCATCTTCGACGAAGCCACCAGCGCGCTCGACAACGAGTCGGAAAAGGTGGTGCAGCAGGCTATCGACCATGCGATGGAGGAACGTACCGCGCTTGTTGTGGCCCATCGCCTCTCGACCATCAAAAACGCCGACAAGATTATCGTGATGGAGCGCGGCAAAGTAGTCGAATCGGGCAATCACGCATCGCTGCTGGAAAAGAACGGCGTATACAAGATGCTCTACGATATTCAGTTCGCAGGGAAATTCAGTTGATCTGACAATTGCAGAGCACTCTGACGCTGAAAAGCGATGTTTGATACATTGAAAAAAGCTCCTGACAATGGCATCGAAATACAATAGCCAGCGAGAAGGATCAGCATTGCCTCCCGCGTGATTGTCGGGGAAAACTGGAACAGATTGCGACCTCTTTCAGTCAAATTCCTACAGTGTTTCCGAAAAGACCTTTACGATAATCGCACCATGCTTTTATTACATAATAAATGTAGTCGCTGCGCACATCACTGTACTTCATCGAGCTGATAAACTCTTTTCGCAACTCTTTTCTCAGCTTTCTGAAAAAAATTCTGAAATAATCACCATAAAGTTTTTCTATATAGAAATAGTTTCTCACCATAAAATAAAACCGTTTCGGAGAATGAAACGACCGGATCTTTTTTCTCAAGAAAAAGAACCCTGTAGCTTTCCCATTGCCAACATCATGGTTGAGATAACAGTTGGTGGCCTGCATAATCCTGTACCCGTTCATTTTAGCTCGCAAACAATATTCATGATCGACTGAATCGATAAAAAGATGTTCATCAAACATCCCGATGTTGCTCGCGACCTCCACATTCAGAACATTACCGGAGGTATAGACAATATCCCTCTCGACAAACCGGCACTCTTCCTCATCCGTCTCTATCTTCCGGTGGTGAGGAGCAATCACCGCAACGGTGCCGTCATCGATCCTCTCAATCGATGCAAAATACCGTTGCGCCTGTTCCTGAGAAAAATGGCTGTCCTGATCCATGGTCAGCAGCCGATGGTGTCCATCGGCAATAGCCTTCGACAGGGCACAGTTTAAAGCACCTGATATTCCAAGGTTTTTGCCGTTTGAGAGACAGATGACATTCGGATATGCCTGCTGCAGCTCACGGAAATACCCGCAATCATCTTCAGGAGTGTTATCCACCACATATAACTTATCGAGGTAATCGATATACGAACCGATATTTCTGATATATGTGGCATCAGGCCTGTACAATGTTACCACTCCAACCATATTCATTCTGATAATCGTTGAGTTCTCTGTTACTTTGTCTGAGCCGAAAAAACTTCAGCCTCTCGGTCAAAGCGGCCAGGCATATGAAAAATCAAACCTTTTATAGGTAAGAACAAATCATGCTGATCGAGAAAAAAAAGATGGCTTTCCCAGTGACGTCTGGCAAAGGATTGGGCGCGGATATCTGGATGGATCACAGCGAGCCACGCCCGCAAATGTTCATCTCCGGCCTGACGTTTCTGAGTGAGTGTTCATCGAAACGATCATACCTCATCGTCAACCCGAAGATTTTGCGCTGATGATCACCCGTTGCCATCGAGACTCCTGAACGCCTTTTTCAGTTTGCCATATCGTTTCTTTATCGATTTTCTGAGCTTTCGAATCGGTTTTAGCATAGTTGAACCATTTCGCCAGATCTTGATGTTCGATATATCATCTCTCCTTTCGCAAAACGATTTCTCATGGTTTTGCTCAAACTTGATTTGAGATTGTTCGAGCAACTGCTCGCCGAGGTCAGTGAATAAAGTTTTGATATGAGCGTGACCTGTTTTCATCTCAACATCACGCAACACGGCAGCTAATGCCGGATCTATATTCATCCCTGTAAAAAGAACTCCAAGACCGTGAGATTGATCGAAGGCAATATGAGGATATTTTTTCGACACCTCTTCCCATAACTTCCATACCCCAAAATCAGCATGTCTGACCGTGGTATCATGAAACAGTATGACACCGCGGTCGCTCATCTTGGGCAACCAGCTATCGAAATCGTGCCTGACAGCTTCATAGGTATGCAGACCATCAATATGCAACAGATCGATCGATCCATCACTGAATCGCGATAGCGCCTCATCGAATGTCATCCTTAACAGTCGGGAAAAGGAGCGGTAGTGCTCATCGTTATAAGCGGCAACCGTGTTATATACCCTGTCGCCGTAATATCCTGCATGTTCGTCACCCTGCCAGGTATCGACAGCAAAACAGCGCGTTGCCAGAGCGTGATCACGAACGCTCTGGCAAAATGCGAAATAAGAGTTGCCGGTATGGGTGCCTAACTCCACAATCACGCAGGGCTGCAGCATTTCCGTTATCCACATTGCAAAGGGAACGTGCCCAACCCAGCTAAGCGGCTCGACAATCCTTGCTGGCTCAACCAATGCGGAAGCATTCATGATGTTCAAATCCATACTTTTTTATGAATACTTTAACCTACAGACAACATCCTCTCAAAGACCCCATATTTCATGACAGTATGAACCGTGTCATAGTCATATTTTCGTGAAACCAATCAGGGGACTTCATACATACAAACTGAACAAATACACATCAATGCGGTATTGTGCATCCAAACCATCAGCCAAAATAATACTTTTTATGCACAATATAACTCGTAAACACAGGAATCACAATCCCGGCTGCATGAGCGATTTCGTGAACATATTCCGTGACGCCGGGATAAGCAGTGCATACAGAGCCAATCCGACGCTTACCAGCCAGCTCTGAGCTACAGCCACGAGATTGACCGGCAAGAAATAGATTACAGAAAGGTGAAGCTCCCGCTGGATTTTGTGTAAAGCACAAATTAACGCACAAAAATGAATGCTGTAATCACCTCGCCGATATAGACAATAATGCCGTCGGTTGATCATATCTCCCATGAAACTGCTCGACAGGAGTTAAAAAAACGAGCTTAAGTCATGGAAAGTCGAAGGTTGGGTAATTCCACCACTGCAGAATGGCGATTTCGTTGCCCTGATTGAAAGGGTGCGGGAGCTGTACAAACTCCTGTATGATCCCTTGTATCCGGTGGTGTGCATGGACGAATCGCCAAAAACGTTGAGTGCAGAAACCAGAATTCCTGCTCCATCAAAACCTGCTCAGCTGGCCCTTCACGATTACGAATACAGCCGGAAAGAGGTCGGCAACCTCTTCATCGCGACCGAGCCATTGGCCTGTCACCGCCCGATCAGCGCAACCGCCCAGCGGACGAAACAGGACTGAGCAAAGTTCCTTGAACCGATCGAGCGCCACTATCGCCATACCGAAATATCACTTTGGTCAAGGGATAATCTGAACACCCATAAGCCGGGTTCGCTCAATGAGACCTTCAGGCTCAAAAAAAGCCCGGGCATTGCTGGATCGATTCGAATTCGTCTACTCCCCGAACCACGGCAGCGGACACAACAGTGCCGGGAGAGAACTGAGGGTTCTGTCGGGTCAGTGCTTAATCGCAGGATTGATACCATGACGAAGTGCATCGTCATGTCATCGTGTGGAAAAAGAACGAAACAACAAAGAGGCTGAGATCAACTGGCGTTTCACCAGCGAAGATGCACGGATTAAACGTATACAGCTCTATCCGTCAATCTATTCCTGACATGACAGCATCAAATATCCGTAAAAAAACAAAAAATACAGCAGCTTACCCTCTTTTCCAGCGGTTGTGCAGCCAGAACCACTCTTCGGGGCGGTTGCGAATCTCCTCTTCGATCATTCTGGTGTATCGCACGGCCAGCGTGGCAATGGCTTCCTTGCTGAAGGTGAGGTCCGAGGTATCGACCTCCCTGACTTTGATGGTGTATCGTCCATCTCCGTTACCCTGGCAGACAACAAAGAAAAGCGGCACTTTTGCCTTGAGGGCGAAAAACGCCGGGCCGTAGTACATCGATGCCCGCCTGCCGAGAAACTCGCCGTGATTGACGGCATCGTGATCGGACTGGTCGCCGAGAATGGTCAGAAAGCCTCCTTCG
>CAIUQW010000084.1 GCA_903901395.1 uncultured Chlorobiales bacterium
CAACATCCGCAGCATGTGGAACGTCGGCGCGATGTTCCGCACCGCTGATGCGGCTGGGATCGACGAAATCGTCATCACCGGCTACACCGCCACGCCGCCGCGCAAGGAGATCGACAAGACCGCGCTCGGAGCGCAGGAGACGGTGCCGTGGCGGCATTTCGCCAATCCGGTCGAAGCTATCGCGGCGCTGAAAGGGGAGGGACGGAAGATTTTCGGACTTGAAATCGCTGAGAACAGCCGCTCCTACACTTCGCTGACAGCGGGGGATTTTCCGCTCGCGCTGATTGTCGGTAACGAGGTAGAAGGTATCGGCGACGAGCTGCTCGTCCATTGCGATGGCGTCATCGAAATTCCGCAGTACGGCGTAAAACACTCGCTCAACGTGGCGGTCGCTGCCGGAGTGGCGCTTTTCGAATGCGTGCGGGCGTTCCGGGAAAACAGGTGAACTATTACGATAGCAACCGTTTCTTCTCTGTAATTGTTGTATATTCAGGACAGATTTTAACTCCGTCGATTTTTTTTGCCTGTTGTACCCTCATCACTGTTCCTTATCCGTAACGTTGCCATGCTCCATTACAAAACACATGTGATCGCCGAAGACGCCCCGTGGGTGGTGTTCGTGCATGGCGCTGGAGGAAGCTCCTCCATCTGGTTTTTGCAGATCAAGGAGTTCGTCAAACACTTCAACGTCCTGCTGGTCGATCTCCGCGGTCATGGCCGCTCCAAGCATATCACCACGACCAAAGAGGTGCGTCATTACAACTTTGAGGTGATCACGCGCGACATCATCGAGGTGCTTGACGCTCTGCAAATCCAGCAGGCGCACTTCATCGGGATCTCTCTCGGCACGATTATCATCAGGAATCTCGGCGAGCTGGCTCCGGAGCGGGTGGCGTCGATGGTGATGGGAGGCGCGATCATCCGCCTCAACGTGCGGGCCAAGGTGCTGGTCGCCATCGGTAACTTTTTCAAAAGCCTGGTGCCCTACATGTGGCTCTACAGCTTCTTCGCGTGGATCATCATGCCGAAAGCCCGCCATCGTAAATCACGCACGATGTTCGTGAACGAGGCCAAGAAGGTGGCGCAGAAGGAGTTCATGCGCTGGTTCAAGCTCACTTACGAGCTGAATCCGTTACTCAAATATTTCGAAGAGAAGGACACCGGTATTCCGACGCTCTACCTCATGGGCGACGAGGATTACATGTTTCTTCCTGCGGTCGAGTATATCGTCAACCGCCATCGCAACTCCTACCTCCAGGTGATCGGCAACTCGGGGCACGTCTGTAACATCGACCAGCCCCAGGAGTTCAATACCCGTGCCATCGAGTTCCTGCGGAATCTCACCTCACGCATGATGGCCGAAAGCGTCGTAATCCCTCAACTTGTCGGCGTTTAACAGACCACGCCGTTGAACTTCGTCATCGCGCGTTCGACGCCAAGCGAGGCGAAATCGAGCACCGCGTCGGCGCAGACCGCAATCACCTTGTCGATGATTTTCCGCTCATCCGCGCTGAATTTCGACAGCACGAACGACGAGAGCGACATTGGCGCTGGCTCGACGCCAACCCCGACGCGCAGCCGCGCGAACTCCTCGCTGCCGAGGCTCTGGATAATGTG
>CAIUQW010000085.1 GCA_903901395.1 uncultured Chlorobiales bacterium
ATGCAGGAAATTCATGGAAGCGGCAGTTCGAGAATCGTCAACGGCGAGTGATCGATGATCTGTATTGAAACCAAATGCGGGCGCGGGACGTTCGGGCAGAAAGCATCGTTAAACCTTTTCCATTTCCGCCATGAACACCTACCGTATCGCCGTGGTTGTTGGCAGCATCAGGCGCGAGTCGCTGAACCGCAAGCTTGCCGACGCGCTCATCCGTCTTGCGCCTGCCGAATACACTTTTCATCATCTGAGAATCGACGACCTGCCGCTTTACAATCAGGATGACGAGGAACATCCGACCGAAGCGATGCAGCGCGTGCGGCGCGAAATTGCCGAAGCCGACGGGCTGATGATCGTCACACCCGAGTACAACCGCTCGATCTCCGGCGTGCTCAAAAACGCCCTCGATGTGGGTTCGCGTCCCTACGGTCACAATGCCTGGGAGGGCAAGCCCGCCGGAATCATCGGCCTCTCGTCCGGCGCGTGCGGCACGGCAATGGCGCAGCAGCATCTGCGCAACATCCTCGCCGTGCTCGACGTCCCAACGATGGGCCAGCCCGAAGCGTTCATCGGCTATTACGACGGCCTGTTCGACGAGGACGGCAACATCGGCCCGAAAAGCCGCGATTTCCTCCAAGGCTGGATGAACCGTTTCGCCGCATGGGTCAAACTGCACGCGAAGCCGCGTACTGCGTGATGGTTACTCCAAATCAAGCAAATTTCAGGAACCTGCTTCGTGTTTCGCGGATTCTCGGAAGTGTATGCTATACTATGATTGATTGTTTTAAAGAGTACTCTAAAAGTTTTTTTCGACAGCCAGTCGTCCAATAGCCGAGCGATCATTTGTTACTGTGTCAGAAAGTGATCAATCGCCTATTGGGTGCCTGTCCATTCTATCATCGTGTCCCGCAATAATCACGGATACCTCAGAACTCTTCATGTTTTCTGGAAAGAAACTCGAAAGTTTATCTTTTTTGCAAACAATAAACGTTCCTGGCCCATTCAGCTTCAGAAGATTTATTTTGTTTTTGAATAATGACTTATCATCAAGTCGAAACCAATGAAAATTATTGCTATTTATATAATGCATTTGCGATATGCTTGGTGCTATATAAGATATGTATGATTATTGGGATATATATTATCTGTTTTTTTTATCTGTTTATCTTTCCGTCAGTTAACTGATTTGATCAAATATTTGAGGAAATAATGTTTTGCGATAACTAGGATATTTTTTAAATACAATCCGTAGTCCCGTTAGTAAAATCGTTTACTTTCAGGTTACGCCCCCCAGATGCTGAGGCGCCTCAATAAGTCCCCCGGTGCCTTTTTTCTCCATCTCTCGTGCGAAACCATTGTAGTGCAGTAGTACAAAGTATTGCTCTCACAGACGTTTCGAGAAGCAGATCAGAGTTTTAATCCGTAGTATTTTTCGAGAAAAAGCTTGTCTTTGCTTTTTGCATTGTCCATTTGTGCTTGCGCGTACCAATTAGCTTTGTGTTTGTAAGCTGAATGTGTCAAAGCCACGCGACAACAACTGCAATGCGCTGAAAGTACAGGCATTTGTAATCTGTTCTAATCATCAACCAAAGGAGGTTTTTATGAAAAAAATGTTGCTAAAGACACTGGTGACAGGGCTTGCTCTTGTCTTTGGTTCCGTCAATGCGCAAGCGAGTATTACTCAGATTTCCAGGTTAGATACCGCTCCGCAGTTGACTGTTGTATGGAGCTGGGTTGGAACCGGTTCTGCTTCAGATTCTGCGACTTATTGGTCTGATTCTGTATCCATCAGCGACATTCCCAGCCAATGGCAGGTAAGTTATGGGTTCGATCACTTAATCGGCCCTCATCCTGGTGTTGACGTAAACGCAAACCCCAATAGTGGAGGTGGAGTTGGCTCTTTTTCTCCAAGTGCTACCGGTATCGTATTCAGCGATAGCGGATCGATTCTCCACCCAGCAGACCCTTTACATCATGACAGCTGGACATTTACTGTCAACCAATCGGCGCCAGGTAGCGGCACAATGACTCTGAATGTTGTTCATGCGGTTCCTGAACCAGGAACCATCATGCTCTTGGGAATTGGTGGGCTTGGCATATTCGGTATGAAATATAGCAAACGCCGCGAATCTGAAGTGGCGTAACTCTTCTTCAGGCACCTCGCTTCACACATGGCGCGGCACTCCCAGCTGGCGCAACTGATGCGAGGTACCTGGTAAATTTCAGGTTCTTCAACTCCCCCTCACGTTATTCTCAAATATCCATTCTCAATTAAAAAAAGGCTCCCCCGCGATACTGCCTTGCGAGAGAACCTTTCCGTCAATCAAGGGCACTCATACAAGCATGCCCCAAACAATGGCCGGTTCGTGAACCGTCCTTGTAAAAAAAATGGCGAGCTATCCCGACCCGTCGGAACCGCCCTTGCGAATCACTCTGCGAAATACTCTTTCAAGCCCTCGTCGGTTGGTTTCATGGTCTTGTCGCCCTTGTTCCAGTTGGCCGGGCAGACTTCGCCGAACTCTTCGGTGAACTGGAGCGCATCGATAAGGCGGAGCACCTCGTCGATATTCCTGCCGAGACCGAGATCGTTGACCACCTGATGCTTCACCACGCCTTCGCGGTCGATCAGGAAAAGTCCTCTGAGCGCCACACTGCCGTCGGGAGTCAGCACGTCGTAATCCTTGGCGATGGTCTTGTTGATGTCGGAGATGAGCGGATAGGTGACGCCCTGAATGCCGCCTTTGCTGCGCGGGGTGTTGAGCCAGGCGAAGTGCGAGAATTTGGAGTCAACCGAACAGCCGAGCACCTCGACGTTGCGCTTCTTGAACTCCTCCATCTTCTCCTGAAAAGCGTGCAGCTCGGTCGGGCAGACGAAAGTAAAGTCGAGCGGGTAGAAGAACAGCACGACATATTTGCCGCGATACGCCGAAAGCTGGCAGGAATCGACGAAGGTCGAGCCGTTGACGACGGCGGCAGCATTGAAATCCGGCGCGGGACGGCCTACAAGTACACCCATGATTCTATCTCCTGATTGAAACTGATGTTTGTTGATGATTCTTAAATAAGACTTATTAAGTCCAATATAAAAAACTGCTCGAAAGTAGCAAACAGGAAACTGAACTATTTTTTCTCGCGTCTTGTTCCCGATTTGGGATCTGGCTATATTCGAGCAAATGCCGGGAGAACAACCATCCGAAAAAGCGTTGAGAATCATCGCACGCAAAACGCTCGTGGAGTTCTGGACGAAGCACTCCGATGCGGAAGAGCCGCTCAAGGCTTGGTTTCACGAAGCCCGGCTGGCCGACTGGAGTTCGCCTGACGAGCTGAAGCAACGCTATCCTTCGGCAAGCATCATCAATCGCAACCGGATGGTGTTCAATATAAAAGGCAACAAATACCGGCTGATCGCGGCGGTCAACTACCCGTATAAATTACTCTACATCCGATTCATCGGCACTCATGCCGAGTACGACGCCGTCGATGCATCAACCATCTAAGTCATCAAAAAGAATGCAGATAAAGCCACTCAAAACGGAATCCGACTACCGGGAGGCGCTCAGACGGGTGGAGGAATTTTTCGATGCGAAGCCGGGAACGCCAGAAGGCGACGAACTGGAGGTGCTTGGCATCCTTCTGGAGCACTACGAAGAGAGCCGCTTTCCGGTCGATCTTCCCGATCCGGTGGAAGCGATCAAATTCCGGATGGAGCAGATGGGGATGAGCCAGGGCGATCTGACGCGGTTGATCGGCTCGAAAAGCCGGGCGAGTGAAATTCTGAACCGCAAAAGGCCGCTTTCGATTGGCCAGATTCGTACCTTGCACAATACTTTGCAGATACCGGCGGAGGTGCTGCTCAGGGAACCTCGTTGAACACGGCGCTTCGGGCGCTGCAAAACAAGCGATTTCATGCGGAACTTCTTTGAATTCGACAGGCACGGCGCGAGTTACCGGCAGGAGTTTCTGGCGGGGCTGACCACCTTTTTTACGCTGTCATACATCATTGTGGTCAATCCGGCCATCCTTGAAGCTGCCGGAATGCCGCGCGGCGCTTCGATGACCGCCACCATCCTGACGGCGGTGTTCGGCACGGTGCTGATGGGATTTTACGCCAAACGCCCCTTCGCCGTCGCGCCCTACATGGGCGAGAACGCCTTCGTCGCCTACACGGTGGTCAAGACGCTCGGCTACTCGTGGCAGACAGCGCTCGGCGCGATTCTGGTCAGCGGCGTGCTCTTCACCTTCATCACGCTCACCGGCGCTCGCAAATGGCTGGCGGAAGCGATTCCGCCAACCCTCAAGCACAGCTTCGCGGTGGGCATCGGCTTGTTCCTCGCTTTCCTCGGCCTCATCGACATGGGCGTGGTGGCGCTCGGCGTGCCCGACGCGCCGGTGCAACTCGCCAATCTCGCCCGAACGCCAGTGCTGTGCAGTTTCGCCGGCCTCGTCGTCACCGCGATCCTGCTTGTGCGCAAGGTCAAAGGAGCGCTCTTCATCGGCATCGCGCTCACGACCATCGCCATGTTCGCGCTCGGATTGATTCCCGCGCCTGCGCAAATTTTCAGTCTGCCGCCCTCTCTGGAGCCGCTTTTCCTCCAGCTCGACATCAAAGGCGCGTTTACGTGGGGTTTTATCGGCGTCATTCTGAGCGTGCTCGTGCTCGATTTTGCCGACACGATGGGCACGCTCATCGGCCTCTCCGCCCGCGCCCGGCTGCTCGACGAGAACGGCAACCTGCCCGAGATCGAGAAGCCGATGCTGGTCGATGCGCTGGCGACCACCGCGGCGGCGCTCTTCGGCACCACCACCGCCGGGGTGTTCATCGAATCGGCGTCGGGGATCGAGCAGGGCGGCAAGACCGGCTTCACGGCGCTCGTCGTGGCGGCGTTCTTCCTGCTCGCGCTCTTTTTCGCGCCGATCCTCACCATGGTACCGCCGCAGGCGTACGGGCCGGTGCTGGTGCTGGTCGGCATGTTTATGATCGAGTCAGCGGGTCACTTCGATTTCGGTGATTACACCGAGCTGTTGCCCGCGTTCCTGACCATCGTCATGATGCTCTTCACCTTCAACATCGGCGTCGGCATCACGATGGGCTTCATCAGCTGGGTCGTCATCAAGGCGCTCGCCGGGCGAGGCCGCGAGATCAGCGCAGGCATGACGGCGCTGGCGCTACTCTCCGCAACCTTCTATATTTTCTATCCTTACCATTGAGAGAACCGATGCTCAAGTCAAAGCTCAGAATCGTCCAGGCCGACTGCACGCTGGCCAATTTCGAAGAGAATCTCGAACGGCACGTCCGCTCGATTGAAGCGGCGATCCGCGACGGCGCGGAGGCCATCGCCTTCCCGGAGCTTTCACTGACCGGCTACAACGTGCAGGACGCCGCGCAGGACATGGCGATGCACATCGACGACCGGCGGCTCGATCCGCTTCGCGAACTGAGTCGCGACATCTGTATCTTCTGCGGGGGAATAGAGTTGAGCGACGATTACGGCGTGTATAACTCGGCCTTCATGTTCGAGGATGGCGTGGGCCGGAGCGTGCATCGCAAGATTTATCTGCCGACCTACGGCATGTTCGAGGAGTTGCGCTACTTCTCGGCGGGGCGACAGATCGAGACGGTCAATTCGCGCCGCATCGGCAAGGTGGGCGTGGCCATCTGCGAGGATTTCTGGCACATGTCGGTGCCCTACCTGCTGGCGCATCAGGGGGCGAAGCTGCTGCTGGTGATGATGTCGAGTCCCTTGCGCCTCTCGCCGGGGCAGGGCGTTCCAGCCATCGTGACGCAGTGGCAGACCATCGCCACCACCACGGCATTTCTCTTCAGCTGCTACGTCGCCTGCATCAACCGCGTCGGCAACGAAGACAGCTTCACCTACTGGGGAAACTCGGCGGTGACCGCGCCTGACGGCACGGTGGCAGCCTCCGCGCCAATGTTCAGCGAGCACACCTTCGACGCCATGATCGATTATTCGATGGTCAAGCGGGTGCGCCTCCAGTCGTCGCACTTCCTCGACGAAGACATCCGCCTCTTCGCCACCGAGCTGGAGCGGATCACGGAAACAACGCGCCGGGGGTGAAGGGATAACGTCAATGAGAATCTTCTGTAGGGGCGGGTCTTGCACCCGCCCTTTTGCGAATCACCAAATAACTCCCCTCGCTCACTCCATCCGAAATCCTGCCGGGGTCATGTTGACGCGGAAGCGGCCGCTCATCGCTTCGGCAGCCTTGACGGCAGCGCCACGCTCTTCGAAGAGCGCATAGACCGCCGAGCCGCTGCCGGAGAGCGAGACGAACGCCGCGCCGGATGCGGCAAGCGCGTCGCGCACTTCGCCCACCACCGGATAGTGCTCGAACACCACCGAGGCGAAGTCGTTCTCGAAAACGTCGAGCACGCTGGTGTCGCGCTCGTTGCAGAGGCGCGTGACGAGGCTTTTCAGGTCGGGCACCTCACGCTCGAAGCGGCGGTGGAAGTTTTTATAGGCCCAGGCGGTGGGCACCTGCACCTCCGGGAAAACCGTCACCACATGCCACGGCAGCGCGAGATCGAGGTCTTCAAGCTCCTCGCCGATGCCGGCGGCGTAGGCAAGTCCTTTCATTTCGAGGAAATAGGGCACATCCGCACCGAGCTTTACCGCGAGCTTGTGCAGGTCGGCGGATGGCACCTCGATCTGCCAAAGCTTGCAGAGCGCGTTGAGCGTCGCCGCCGCGTCGCTGCTGCCGCCGCCGAGACCCGCGCCGAAAGGCACGCGCTTGACCAGCTTCATCGCTACACCTTTGTTCAAGCCCGCGTGCGCCTGCAACGCTTTGGCGGCGCGGATGCAGAGATTCGAGTCGTCCACGGGAAGATCGAGGTTGGTGCACTCCATCGAAATGTCATCGGACTCGGCGAATTCGAGCGTATCGAACCAGTCGATGGGCGCGAAGATCGTTTCGAGGGTGTGATAACCGTCATCGCGGCGGCTTGTGATGAGCAGGCCGAGATTGATTTTAGCGCAGGCTTTGACCGAAAAGTGCTTCATGGAGCAATTGATTTTATCGTAAAATATTTCCCATATTTCATTCAAAACCCGCCGGACGGTTTTCGCGGCGAGGCTGAATCCATGCAACGAACGTCTTGCCAAACCAGAAGCGCGATGCGAAATCTCCCGATCATCCTTGTACTCATTCTATGCGGCATGTGCCTGCAATACCGGCAACCGGCGGCATTGGCGGCAACAGCGTCGCAAACCTCGTACGCAGCTGAAATCGCGCAAGACGTGAGGGAAGATAAGGTTTATTTGCTGGAAAAAATCCGCCCGCAGATCACAAAACCCTCTGAAAAGATTCTCATCGAGGCACTTCTGACTGAAGATGGGCCAAAAGCGGCAAAGCTTTACCGGAAGCAGCTCGCGGAGTATCCTGATCCGCAACTCGACGAGATAAGCCGTTCCCGGCTCGCATCTTACGAGCAGGCGGCAGCCACCGCGCCCGGCCTTCCGGTGATGCAGGCGAGAGCTTCGTCCACGGCGAAGATTCCGGTGGAGACTACGACTCCGTCGCCGCAACTGACGCAGTCCGCCGCGAGACCTGACTCTGCGTTCAAGCGAATGCCGGAGAAACCGGCCAAGGCACAGTCGGCGAAAAAAAGCGACACCACCAAAACGACGCTGCCAACCCCGCGTCCGCAGACGACTGCCACGCCAGCGACCACCACTCCAACGACCGGTAGATTCACGCTACAATTTGGCAGTTTCTCCAGCGTCACCAATGCCGATCAGCTTGTCGCGCAGCTCTCATCCAGCGCACCGGCGAAAACTCAGTTGATCAACGGCGTTTACAAGGTGCGGTTGAAGCGCGCCTTCGCGACGCAGCAGGAGGCTGAGGCGTTCGCCCGAACGCTTCCGATCGAATCTATCGTAGTTTCGCCACGGCCATGACCATGTTTGGAATTTTGGACGACGACCGCGCATGAGCCAAAGCATCGACATTATCGGGCGCTCGGCGGGAATCATCCAGCTCCGGGAGCTGGCGATGCAAGTCGCGGCCACGGACGTCACGGTGCTGATCACCGGCGAAACCGGCTCCGGCAAAGAGGTGCTGGCCCGCTTCATTCACGACCACAGCCGCCGGGCGGGCAAAAGCATGATACCGGTCAACTGCGGCGCGATCCCGTCGGGGATTCTTGAATCGGAGCTGTTCGGGCACGAAAAGGGGGCCTTCACCGGCGCAGTACAGGCGCGGAAAGGTTACTTCGAAAGTGCCAACAAGGGCACGATTTTTCTCGACGAAATCGGCGAGATGCCACTCGAAACGCAGGTGAAGTTCCTGCGCGTCATCGAAACCAGCCAGTTCCAGCGGGTCGGCGCGTCGGAAACGATCTCCGTGGATACGCGGATCATCGCCGCCACCAATCGCAACCTCAATCAGGAGGTCGCCGAAAAACATTTTCGGGAGGACTTGTATTATCGCCTCCGAAGCGTGGAGCTTCAAATTCCGCCGTTGCGGGAGCGTGGCAGCGACATTCTGATACTGGCCGAGCACTTCGTCCACGAGTTCGAGCGCAAGCACGCCATCGTTTTTCAGGGATTCAGCCAGGAGTCGGGCGAGCTGATGCTGCGCTACCCGTGGCCAGGCAACGTGCGCGAACTGCGCAATCTGATCGAATCACTGCTCATTCTCGAACGCGGCAAGAAAATTACGCCAGACATTCTCGAAAAACATCTCGTGCAGCGCAGTCGCCACAAAGGCTTGGTGCACGAACCCGGCAAGTCGGAGAACAACGAACTGAACCTGATCTACAGCAGCCTCATCCAGCTCCGGCAAGAGATCGGCGAAATCCGCCAGATGCTGCAACAAGCGCTCATCTACCGCCAGCCCGCTTCGACGCTGCTGCTACCCGCCTTCCCGGCGCAACCGCCCAAACCAGCCCCGCCGACCGCGCCAAAAGAGGAGGCCACGGTGTCGCTCGAAGAGCTGGAAAAACGCGCCATAAGCGAAGCCCTCGCGAAATTCGACGGAAGCAAACGCAAAACCGCCCAGGCCCTCGGTATCAACGAGCGAACGCTCTACCGTAAAATCAGCGAGTACGGGTTGTAAAAGCAATGCGTTTTGTGGACTTGAATAGACCTTTATGGACTTTTATGGACAAAGAACCTTTTCCCGATCATTCAGTCCATTCAAGTCCATGAAGTCCATTGCGTCTATTCACTCCACCCTCTTGCGCCTCGCCAGCGCTGCCACCGCTAGCACGCCTGCAATCGCAAGACAGGCTTGCGGCACTGCGTCAGGGTGTGCGGTGTAAAACGTAATACTGTTTTCAAGCGGCACGCTGGCGGTCAGCACGGCTGGCTGCCACCAGGGGGTTTCGGCGTAATTTCGTCCACAGGCATCGTAAAAAAGCGTCACGCCGGTGTTGGCGCAGCGGGCAAGCGCCCGGCGGTTCTCGATGCAGCGGAGCCTGCCTATGGCCGCGTGCTGCCACGGGCCGTACGAAGTGCCGTACCAGCCGTCGTTGGTCACAAGCGTCAGAAATTGCGCGCCTCCTCTGACGAACTTCGAGACCAGACCGGGAAAAATCGATTCATAACAGATAATATTGGCCATCCTGACCGCGCGGCCATCGCGGGTGGTGAAGCGCATGATTGTAGCCTCCCGGCCTTTCTGCCAGCTCGATATGCCCGACATCGAAAAACTGAGCTTCTCAAGCCACGGGAAATATTCGAGATAGGGCACGCGCTCGCCAAACGGCACGAGGCGCATCTTCCGGTACATCTGCACATCATTGCTGATTGGGCGAAGCAGCATCGAGGCGTTGTAGTCGGCATAGGCGACTCCGGAAGCAGCCAGCGCCTCGCCGTTCGAGGATTTTGGAGCAACCGGCTCCTCATGCGCGACGCCGGTCAAGAGATTCGTGTTCCACCGTTCGAGCTTGTGCCAGAGCGAGTTCATGTAAGGTTTGTACTCCGCGGAACGGATGAAGAACGGAATGGCGGTCTCCGGCCAGATGACCAGCTCGGGATGATCCTCGCTTACCGCTTGGCTTGTGAGACCATAGAGTTTCACCAATGTCTCTTCAGGGCTGAGTCCCGCCCATTTTTCGTGGGGATCGATGTTAGGCTGCACCAGCGTAACACGTACTTCAGAAGACGTAGTATCGAGCGCTGTATTCCTGAACACCTGCCATGCATAGAGCAGCGGTGCGGCGATCATTATAATCATAAGCGCCGCGATGCCCGCCTTCATTCGAACGGTTTCCTTTCCCCTGACAAGCAGCAGCACGAGTACGTTGAATACCAGCAACCAGAACGTGATGCCCCACACTCCCGTAACATCGGCGTACTGCACCATCCAGAGCAAGTTTGCCTGTGAATTGCCGAAAGTGAGCCAGCCGAGCGAAAGGTCCTGCTGCATGTAGGCCCACTCCCACCCCGTCCACACGAAAGGCAAGGCAAGCAGCGCCACGCGGAATCCCGCCCGCTTATTAAAATGGTAGAACGCCACGAGTGGCACGGTCGAAAAGAGCGACTGCATGAGCACGGTGAGCAGGCCGCCGGCAAAGGTCGCAAGGCACACCCACCAGAGCGAGATCAAACAAAACAGAAGCATCGCAATCCAGCTCTTTCTGAAAAAAGGGCCAAATCGATCCTCGTTTTCCAGTGAAAGCAGAAGCGGCACGAGGGCTACCCATGCAAGCGGTTCGAGATGGACGGATGGCCAGGTCGGAAAAGAGATGCCGAGAAGGGCTCCGCTGAGGATCGGCGGAAAAAAAGTTCCGGTGAATGATCGGGGCGCGATGCCCCTGCTGTGCCCGTTCATGACTGGCAACGCTTTACTGGCTGTGAAAACGGAAAGAAAAAGGGTTTCTGAACCACTGTTAACGCCATTGCAGACAAAGGAAATGAAGATCGACGAAAGCCGGGAAGAGACATATTTTACTTTACTTATTAATATTTATTCTTTAAATTTGTTTCAAGCTGTTATTTAACAGGAAGCATCTGAATGTTTTTCCTGATAATACCATTTTAAAACGCCACCAGAAAAAGGAGAATCATTATGGCTCTTTTCGGCTCAAACGACGTGACGACCGCTCACTCCGATTACGAAATCGTGCTCGAAGGCGGTTCAAGCTCTTGGGGAAAAGTGAAGGCCCGGGCTAAGGTAAATGTACCTCCTGCCAGCCCTCTGCTCCCCGCCGACTGCAATGTCAAGCTGAATGTAAAACCTCTCGACCCGGCAAAGGGTTTCGTTCGCATCTCCGCCGTTTTCGAGTCGATTGTCGACAGCACGAAGAACAAGCTCACCATCGAAGCCGACATCGCCAATGAAACCAAGGAGAGAAGAATCTCCGTCGGTGAAGGTATGGTATCGGTCGGTGACTTCAGCCACTCCTTCTCCTTCGAAGGCTCCGTGGTCAATCTCTTCTACTACCGCTCCGATGCTGTCCGCCGCAATGTCCCGAATCCGATCTACATGCAGGGCCGTCAGTTCCACGACATCCTCATGAAAGTCCCGCTTGACAACAATGATCTCATCGATACCTGGGAAGGCACCGTGAGAGCGATCGGCAGCACCGGCGCTTTCAACGACTGGATCCGTGAGTTCTGGTTCATCGGTCCCGCTTTCACTGCGCTGAACGAAGGCGGTCAAAATATCTCAAGAATCGAGGTCAATGGCCTGAACACCGAGAGCGGCCCGAAAGGCCCGGTTGGCGTTTCAAGGTGGCGTTTCTCGCACGGCGGTTCCGGTATGGTCGATTCCATCTCCCGCTGGGCAGAGCTGTTCCCGTCGGACAAGCTCAACAGACCGGCACAGGTCGAAGCTGGTTTCCGCTCCGACTCGCAGGGTATCGAAGTCAAGGTTGACGGCGAGTTCCCTGGCGTATCGGTCGATGCAGGCGGCGGTCTCCGCAGAATTCTGAACCACCCGCTCATTCCGCTGGTTCACCACGGCATGGTCGGCAAGTTCAACAACTTCAATGTTGATGCACAGTTGAAGGTCGTGCTTCCGAAGGGCTACAAGGTTCGTTATGCCGCACCTCAATACCGTTCGCAGAATCTCGAAGAGTACCGCTGGAGCGGTGGCGCTTATGCCCGTTGGGTCGAGCACGTCTGCAAGGGCGGCGTTGGCCAGTTCGAAGTTCTGTACGCACAGTAATCGAACGAATCGATACCGAATGCAAAAAAGAGACCGGCCTTCGCGCCGGTTTCTTTTTTTTATGGAAATTCGGGTTACGACTTCGATTTTGCTAACGATTTGGATATGGATCGCAGGATAAACGGAATTCAGCCTCCTGTTTTTTACTTCACCCCAATAGTTCCAGAATCTCCTCGATCTCATCCTTGATTTCAAGCAGCAGTATTCGTCGCCGCTCGTCGGTGATTTCGAACTCTTTCTGATCTCGTGAAATCTGTTTCTGAAGCTTCAGTATTTCGTTGGTCTTGTGGTCAGAGCGATCATCTTCGACTTTGCCGCCCTTGACCATCTGGCTCGCCTTGTTCAGCTTGAACCCTTTTTCATACACCAGCTCCTTGATGTTGAGCACCATCGCGATGTCGCGGTTGGTGTATCGCCGGTTTCCCCGTGTATCCCTCGCGGGGACAAGCTCGCTAAAGTAGTCCTCCCAATAGCGTAATAGGTAGGCGGGAATGCCGGAAATTCGGCTGACCTCGCCTATCGAGTAGTAACTTTTGCTTGATTCAAAGGCCATGATTGTATACTGTTTTAGCACCTCTAAAAAACGTTATGATCGGCCTGAGAGCGAGGCGGATGGAGCGCACCGGAGTCCCGAAAGCTTTCGGGATGAGGATTTCGAACGCCACCCAATCCCGGCTTGTCGGGATAACAGGTTTTTAATGGTGCCGTTTTGATTTCTCTTCACTTATTATACATTAACTCCGTCACATCAAAAAAGAAGGGATGAAAAATCTGCTGGCCCTGCGCCCATATTTTTTACGCTACCGGAAATCGCTTTCCTACGGTATCATTTGCGTCATCGCCACCAATTTTTTCGCCGTGGCCGCGCCGCGTTATCTCGGTGAGGCAATCGACCTCATGGGCAAGCCCTTCGAGATGCAGGAGATTCTGCACAAAGCGGGTCTCTATATTCTGTTCGCGGCGCTCAGCGGCATCACGCTCTATCTCGTTCGACAGCTCATCATCGTCACCTCGCGTCATATCGAGTTCGATCTCAAGAACGATTATTACGCCCATTTGCAGACCCTCTCCACTTCATTTTACGACACCACCGGTTCGGGCGAGCTGATTTCGAGGGGCACCAACGACCTGAACGCCATCCGCGATTTTCTCGGGCCAGGCATCATGTACTCGATCAATACGCTGTTCCGACTGCTTTTCGCGATGGGCGCGATGCTATCGATCTCTCCGCTTCTGACGCTGTTCGCCCTGCTGCCCGCGCCGTTTCTCAGCTGGTCGGTTTACAAGACGGGCGTATCGCTTCAGAAAAAATCCAAGCAGATTCAGGAAAATTACGCTTCCATCACCAACCTCGTACAGGAGAACATCTCCGGCATCCGGGTGGTCAAGAATTACAACCGCGAAGCCTGGGAGACCAGTCGCTTCGAGGCGCTGAACCGCGACTATTACGACAAGAACCTGCATCTTGGCAGAATTCAGGCGGGATTCATGGCGGTGCTGACGGCAATGACGGCGCTGTCGTTGATCCCTGTCATCTGGGCGGGCGGCCTCAATGTGATGAAGGGCACCATGACCGTCGGCGACATCGCCCAGTTCGTGGTCTATGTGACGATGCTGAGCTGGCCGATCATCTCGATTGGCTGGGTGACCAATATTGTCCAGAAGGCGGAGGCCGCGCAAGGCAGGCTGAACGAGATTTTGGACAGGAAATCGGAGATCGTCGAACAAAAATCCGCTGGACAGGCGAGCGATGCGACGAAACCGCTCAAGGGCGAGCTGATGTTCGACAATGTCGGGTTCGCCTATCCGTCGGAGCCTGACCGGCAAGTGCTGCGCAATATTTCGTTTAGCGTCGAGCCGGGTGAGAAACTCGCCATCGTCGGGGCGACCGGCTCCGGCAAGTCCTCTCTGGTCAACCTCATTCCGCGCCTCTACGACCCGTCGAGCGGGCGCATCACTATCGCCGGGCGCGACATCCGCAGTCTGCCGCTCGGCACGATCCGGCGCACTATCGGCTTCGTGCCGCAATCGAATTTCCTCTTTTCGGACACGATTCGCAACAACATCGATTTCGGCAGCAACGACGGCGGCATTGACGTCCTCGAAGCAAGCCGCATCGCCATGCTGCATAACGATGTGGAGGATTGCCCGGACGGTTTCGACACAATGCTCGGCGAAAAGGGGATCAACCTCTCGGGCGGCCAGAAGCAGCGCGCCTGCATCGCCCGGGCGCTCCGGTGGCATCCGTCGATTCTCGTACTCGACGACGCGCTCTCGGCGGTCGATACCGCCACCGAGGCGAGCATCTTCGACGGCCTGCTGAAGAAGCTGCCCGAAACCACCATCGTGCTGATCAGCCATCGCATTTCGACGGTGAGGAACTGCGACCGCATCATTGTGCTGCACGACGGC
The DNA here is from genome assembly GCA_903901395.1 of uncultured Chlorobiales bacterium. GTDB lineage: Bacteria > Bacteroidota > Chlorobiia > Chlorobiales > Chlorobiaceae > Chlorobaculum. The sequence continues at coordinate 14,542 of CAIUQW010000085.1, forward strand.
GCTATCGCCGAAAGCGGCACCCACGAAGAGCTGCTCGAAAACGGCCACTACTACGCCGACCTCTACATGCAGCAAATGCTCGAAGAGGAGATTAGTGCGCTGAGCTGAGGGAGAGAGTGTAATGTAAGATTATGGACGTTGATGGACATTGATGGACGCCGATGGACAAATCTCCCGAAGAATCCCTCTTCCGTCCATTTTGTCCATAAAGTCCATCAGCGTCCACGCTGCTTGAATTCACGCCAGCGCGGCCAGCTGCCGCCGCAAATCTCGCCTTGAGAGGCCGTACATGTGCACATACAGCATGTTGAACATCAGCACTGCCGAGCGGAGCGTGGGAGCTTTTCTTGCCCGTTCGATGGCGTGGCGGGGGGTGAAGACCTTTTTGGTGAGGGCGGTGTAGCTCGGGATGAACTGGTCGAGCGTCATCTGCTTTGGGTAGTAGAGCATCTCCTGGCCCCACGAAAAGCGGAAGGCGTCGTGGTCGTCGCTTGGGTGCATGAGGCGGCCCTCTTCGGCGAGGCGGGTGAATACGCCGGTGCCGGGAATCGGGCGCAACAGGTTGATGCCCGGCACGTCGATGCCGGTCTCTTCGATGAAGGCTTCGATTCGCTCCGCCATCGCGAGCGTGTCGCCGTCGAGTCCGTAGATGAAGCTGCCGTAAACGCAGATGCCCGCTTGCCGGATTGCCTTGATGCAGCGCGACTGGCGCTCGGCGGGGTTGTGGAATTTGTGGTGCGCCCGGTTGCTCTCGTCGGCGAGGCTCTCGATGCCCACCAAAAGCGCTCCGCAGCCCGATCTGGCGAAGATGTCGAGCAGCTTGGGATTCTCGCCGAGCAGCGTTGTGGCCTGTCCCACCCAGCGGATTTTGAAGGGAATGAGCTTCGCGAACAGCTCCGAGGCGTACGCTTCGTTGGCGTTGACCGTATCGTCGAGGAAAAAGAAGATACGCTTGTCCTGCCGAAGAAACGCCTCCACCTCACGCACCACTTCGCCGACCGGGCGGTGGCGGAGCTTGTGGCCGTTCATGACGTGCACGTTGCAGAAGTCGCAACTGTAGGGGCAGCCGCGCGTGGTCTGCAC